>JAMOSO010000023.1 GCA_027063065.1 Planctomycetota bacterium
AGGCATTGTTAAAAATGTTAGAAGGCACAACAGCTAATGTTCCTCCTCAGGGGGGGCGTAAACACCCTGAACAACAATATATATCTATTAATACACGCAATATTTTGTTTATTTGCGGTGGTACTTTTCAAGGAATAGAAGAGTTAGTAGGTCAAAGAATAGGTAAAAATCAAATAGGTTTTTCAAAAAATGAAAATTCAGATGAATTAACTGTTTTGGCTCAACAAGGTGATTATGATGCAATTATGAGTCATTTGCAAACAGAAGATTTAGTACATTACGGTATGATTCCAGAAATGATGGGGCGTTTACCTTTAGTTACTAAATTGCAATCATTGAAACATTCGGATTTAAAACGTATATTGCGTGAACCTAAAAACGCTTTATTACGCCAGTATGAAAAATTGTTTGAAATGGATGATAAACAATTGGTTTTTACTGAAGACGCTGTCGATTTATTAGCTAAAAAAGCAGTAGAAGTAAAAACAGGTGCACGAGGATTACGTTCTTTAACAGAGTCTGTTATGTTAGATATAATGTATGAGGCACCATCGCGTAAAGATTTGAAAGAAGTTATTATTGATGAAGAAGTTATCAATAATGGCTATGATTTTAAGTCTTCTAAGAAGATCAAAAAAGCTAAAAAAGCTAAAAAAACTTCTTAAAATATAAAAGAGTCTCTTTAAACTTAAAGAGACTCTTTTATTATGCTTGTATGGTTAGTCCTTCTTGGGCAGTGCTAATTTCAAATGATGAATCTGGTGCTGTCAATGTTTGATAGCGTTTGGCTATTTCAAGCGACTTATTGATGGATTGAAAATTTGCCATTGGATCATGATGGTACATAATTAATTTTTTGACATTACTATTTTTTAATATATCAATAAAAGTAGTAATATTTGAATGTCCCCAATGTTGTTTTTTAAAGTATTCGACAAAAGAATATTGACTATCTGCTATAACAATATCAGCATCTCCTACAAAATCGGCATAGTTTTTTATGGTTGTGGAATTGGCGTTGGTGATTTCTGTGTCAGATAAGTAGCAAATACGTTTATTGTTGCTATTAATTTGGTATCCCCAACAGCCATCAGGATGATGCATTTCTAGGGTGTTTACTGTAAAATTATTTATTTGAATTTCTTGTGCAGGTTTTATTTGGTGAAATATAAAATTGGCACCTAATAAAGAAAAATCAACAGGAAAGGTTGGAGATGACATTTGTTTTTTAAAAACCTCTTCTGCATAAGGCTGTACACTATATACATGTATGGTGTTGCCCGGAATAAAAGCAGGTATAAAAAAAGGTAATCCTTGAATATGATCCCAGTGAAAATGCCCCATTAGGATATGGTATTCTTTGCGTTTTTCCTGCATAAAACCAGTGGCCATTTCACGTAAGCCTGAGCCTGCCTCTAAGATTAAAATATTATCATCATCTTGAATTAAATTTGCCGAAGTATTGCCACCAAAAAAATATGGGTTATTATTTTGTTGTTGATCTAAAAAATCTGTTATATTTTTTGGGTCGATATTGTGTTTAATAGCTATTTCATAGAGATATTTAAATAAATCTTTTATTTGTGCAAAATTAAGCGGTGCAGGTATTGAACCTCTACAACCAAAAAATTTAATTTGCATTTAATCTCCGTGACAGTAACTGTATTTATTAGCACAATATGATGCCTGAAGTATATTATTAACTATTTAACTATGCAAGGATATGTATGAGCATTGCGGATAATTTGAAAATGGTGCAACATAAGATTATAAACGCAGCTAAGAGTGCTGCAAGAGCGCCAGAAAGTGTAAAGTTATTGCCAGTAACTAAATCGGTAGGTGTAGAGGCTGTACAGGCTTTATATAACGAAGGTTGTCGTTGTTTTGGTGAAAATCGTATAGAGGTTTTAAATTCTAAAAAAGACGTTTTACCATCTGATATTCAATGGCATTTTATAGGTACATTACAACGTAAAAAAATTCGTAAGATATTAGCTTCATCGCAGGTGTTACATTCTGTTGAGTCGTTAAAACTGGCAGAAAAAATTTCTCAAGTAGCTGTAGATATGCAAATAACAGTTGAAATATTTTTAGAAGTTAATAATGGAGAAGAGCAAAAGGGTGGATTTTTGCCAGATGTTTTAAAAGAGTCGTTTGCTAGCATAATTGATTTACCAAATATTACAGTTGTTGGTTTGATGAGTATGGCACCATATACAGATGATAAAACGATAGTTGCAAATGCGTTTAAAAAAACCAGTGACTTACAAGACGAATTAAATGCTTTGCAACTTTGCCAGCCATTGACACAATTATCGATGGGTATGAGTAATGATTATGAATTGGCAATTACTGAAGGATCTACTTTGGTTAGGGTTGGTTCGGCATTATATTATAATTGACGTTTAAGATCTTTTCCTGCTTTAAATTTTACAGTTACGCTAGGTGCAATAACAATAGTTTCACCAGTATTGGGGTTAACGCCTTTGCGCGCATTGCGTTTGACTACTCTAAAAGTGCCAAATCCAGTAATAACTATTTTTCTAGGTTTGCGACGTAATCCTTTGGTTATAGCATTAAGTACGCAATTTAAAGCATGTTCGGCTTCGGCACGATTGCTAAAATTACTCTGGCGGTTGCGTAATAAAGATTCGATAATGTCCTCACGTTTCATTGCTTGTATGATAAGCTTTACACGGGCAATCTTGCAAGTACAATACAAGCTATTATTTTGATATGAGGAAAGATATGTTTAAAGGCTCTATGACAGCCCTGATTACACCTTTTAAGGATGGTCAGGTTGATTTAGATACAATGGCGGCCTTAGTTGAGCGCCAAATAGAAGGTGGAACAGATGTTTTAGTGCCAACTGGAACAACTGGTGAGGCATCTACATTAAGTTATGAAGAACAACTTGCCGTAATAGAAATAACTGTTAAAACGGCTAAAGGTCGTGCTAAGGTAATGGCAGGCACTGGGGCAAATTGTACTCGCGAAGCTATCTCTATGACTTCTGCCGCCGCTAAATTGGGTGTTGATGGTACTTTGCAAGTATCACCTTATTATGTTAAGCCATCTGACGAGGGTATATATCGCCATTTTGCAGCTATTGCTGATGCAGTTGACTTGCCTATGGTTTTATATTCTGTACCGGGTAGAACAGGTAAGGCTATTTCGGTTGCAACTGTTGCTAGGTTAAGCAAGTTATCGCAAGTGGTGGCTATTAAAGAGGCTGGAGGTTCAGTTGCCAGGGTAACAGATACGGCATTGGCTTCTGATATTGATATTATCAGTGGTGATGATGGCTTGGCAATTCCTATGATTTCTGTTGGTGCTTGTGGTTTGATTTCAGTAGTTTCTAATCTTTTGCCAGCTGATGTAAAGTCAATGGTGGATTTGGCAATTTCTGGAGAATATCAAAAAGCTCTTGAGATGCATAATAAATTAGTACCATTGGTAAGTGAATTATTTAAAGAAAACAATCCAACCGGTATCAAAACAGCCATGGCAATGGCGGGTTTGTGTCCTTTTGAAGTACGGTTGCCTTTGTGTGAATTGCAACATGATTCTGAAAACACATTGCGCACAGCTATGCAAACTTATGGAGTAATTTAATGGAGCGAGATAATATTTCACAGCAACCACAGCAACAGCCTATGCCACAGATTGTGTATCAACAACGACCATTCCCATGGTTAGGTTTATCCCAAGTGGTTATTTTGATTTTGATGGTAATTATTTTGCGTCAAGAGTTTACTGGTGGGGCATCTAATCCTCAATTAGCTTTGCAAGGACGTTTACAAGCTCCGGATAATGTCTCTATTCAGATATTAGTTGATGAATTAAATAGATTAAATGCCGAGCTAAAACAATTGCAAATGCAATTTAAACAATCTCAGCGAGTGATAGATACTGAACGCAAAGCTCTGAATAATAAAATACAATCACAGATTAAAACTGTTTTGCAAGCACATAAGCAGGCTTTTGATTTACAAAATTGTGATAATAGTGAGAAAGATTTGTTGGTAAATCAAATTAAAAAATTGGAACAACAACAGGCTAACACCCATAAAATTTTAGAAAAATTGCGTATAAGAGTATTAGCTAAAGATGGCATTTCTCCTAGAACGGTGGGTAAAAAAATAGGTCTTAAAAATCGTTTGGTAGGCTATAAACCAACGGTTAAACAACCAAAAACTACAAAAAAAACCCCTACGATAGTGCGGTCGCAAAATTCTAATTTAGCGATTGGTTCAGTAGGTAAACCACCTATTGAAGATTTTGCTACAAAATGGTTAAAACAATGGAATACTCAAATCTCAAACGATAAGGATAATTTAAAACGCCGTTCTTTTGTGTATAAAATGTTAAGTCATCCTCAAAGTAGGCAAGGTATTATGGTTTATTTAAAAGCCATGGATGACAAAGATCCTGTGGTTCGTAATTTTGCAGTAACAGCTTTGCGAGAGGCTACTGGTAAGGATTTTGGTTATTCTCCAAGCGCACCGCGTGAGCAACGCTTGCAAGGTATAAAGGCATGGAAGGCAGCAGTAGCTCAATAATTATTTTACCAGCTCACAGTCATCATATTCGTAGTATAAAAAGAATTATTTCGTATTATGCTAAACAGGAGATGATGTTGGAACGTAGTGTTGCTGAATTAGAGCATCATATTGACGAATATTTTGTTGCTTTGATCAATAACAAGGTGGTTGGGTGTATGGGATTGTCCAAGCCGACAGCAGGTCTTAGTGAGATTAAATCTGTTGCGATTGACTCGGATTATCAAGGTTTGGGTATAGGCGTTAAATTATTGCAGTATTGTGAAGCTCAAGCCATAGAACGCAATTATAAAACATTGTTTGCTTTAACATATATACCGACTTATTTTACACGGGTAGGTTGGCGGATAATAACTAAAGAGTTGTTACCACATAAAATATGGAATGATTGTATGCAATGTCCAAAATATTATAACTGCACCGAAATAGCGGTGTGTAAAGATTTGACAGAGGAAAAATTATGACAAAACCATGGGCAGGACGCTTTGCACAAGCCACAACAACATCTGTTGAGGCATTTACAGAATCTATTTCTTATGATTCTAGGCTTTATGCTTATGATATTCAGGGTTCAATAGCACATGCAGGTATGTTGGGTGAGGTAGGTTTGATGACTAAGGCAGAAGTGCGTAAGGTGATTTCTGGCTTAAAGTCTGTTAAAAAAGATTTTGAAAATGGCAAGATAGAACTAGATCAAAGTTTTGAAGATATTCATATGTTTGTCGAGCATCTTTTAACTGAAAAAATTGGCTCTTTAGGTAAAAAATTACATACTGCTCGCAGTCGTAATGATCAAGTTGCTACCGATGTGCGTTTATGGATGAAAGATGTTGCCAGAGGTTTAGAAGATGATTTGTTGAAATTACAAAAATCTTTGTTGCAAAAGGCTAAAGAATATGAAACTTGGATTATGCCTTCTTTTACGCATTTGCAACATGCCCAGCCAACAGGAGTAGCTCATTATTTATTGGCATTTATAGAAAAATTTGCCCGTGATATTAGCCGGTTACAGGATTGTGTTAAGCGTATGGATGAAATGCCATTGGGTTCTTGTGCTTTGACAGGTACTATTTTACCTATTGACCGCAGTATTACTTGTAAAGCATTGGGATTTAAACGTCCTACGCGCAATTCATTAGATACGGTTAGTGACAGGGATTTCTTAATTGAGTTTGCTGCGAGTTTATCTTTAATTGCAACTCATATTTCTAATTTTTGTGAAGATATGGTTATTTGGTGTTCCGCAGAATATAACTATATAAGCATCGATGATGGTTATTGTACAGGTTCGTCTATTATGCCACAAAAAAAGAACCCAGATGTCCATGAATTATTACGTGGCAAAACAGCAAGGGTTCACGGTGCATTATATAGCTTGTTAACTCTTATGAAAGGTTTACCACAAGCGTATAACAGAGATATGCAAGAGGATAAAGAGCGTATTTTTGATAGTTTTGATACAGTTTCTGCATCGGTGAATATTTTAACAGAGGTCGTTAAGCATACTCATTTTAATAAACAGCGTTTAGAGGATTCTTGCCGCAAAGGCTTTATGGAAGCCACTGCTTTGGCAGAGTATTTGGTATTAAATGGAGTGTATTTTCGTGATGCTCATCATATCGTTGGTACTATTGTGAAATTGGCTGAAGATCAAAATTGTGCATTGGTTGATTTGGAATTATCTGCCATGCGAAATATCAGCGATGCCATCAAAGATGATGTATATAATGTGTTAACCTGTGAAAACATCTTAGGTATGATAAAAAGTTTTGGTGGTACAGGTAAGGCTTCTATAAAAAATAATTTAAAATATTGGTCAAGAAAGTTGTAATGAAAAGAAAAAACAAAGGTATTATATTTAGTTTTTTATCTGGTATTTTGCCGTATGTAGTGCCTTTGTTATTATTTGCTTTTGGATTAATTTTATATTTATATAAACATTTAACGATAGCTTATATTGTATTAACAATATCGCTAGGTTTTGTTATTCAAATTTTTTTAAGTGAGAGAACTTATAAAAAGCTATCAAAAAAATATAAATATTTATGTAAAGAATACAAGTTGTTGAAAAAAGATTTACTAACTCATAAAGAAATTTTACGCGATCAACAGTTTGTTGCCGATATACAATCGCCAATTTTAGATGGTGATTTAGAAGATTTTTTGCAGGGTATTTTACCGGACATAAGCAAACATTTAGAAGCTTATCAATTAACTTTATTTTTATCAGATAATCATGGTAAGTTATATCCTAAGGCTTTATACAAATGCTCGGATTTATCTGAGACCTCAGTTTTCTTTTTGGATTCTGTAGAAGTCGATTTACAAACTGGTACTACACAAGTATTTAAATTTAATGAAGATGGCTTGTCTGCTACAGAAGGATTAAAGTCTTCGCGCCGGGTATTGATGCCTATGGAACTAGAGGATGAATCGATTAAAACTATAGGTGAGCGTCCTTTATGTATGAAGGGGCGTTTAATTTTAAGTCATAGCAAAAAATTTGCAGCTCGTGCGCATATTACTATCTATTCATCGGTGGATAATACAAAGGCTGCGCAACATTTTCATCAGCAGACTGATAAATTAGATGTGGATTTTGCCAATGTTGATGAGGTTGTAGAAACAAAGCAACATGCTTGGGAGGGTATTACAGATGGTGATGGAAATAGGGATTTGATTTTTACTTATTCATTGCATGTGCCGTCAGAACGTAAAAGTGCGGACGATGAAAATATTATAGGTGCTTTAAAAATTTGGAAACGCTTAGATTCTAACGATTCTCAAGAAGATGAAAAATCGCGTAAAGCATTAGAAAAATCAATGAGTGCTGCACAGCTTAGTATTGCACAGGCAATTCGTAAAGAGCAGGTATATCGCAAGTCAATTACTGATCAATTAACAAACTTGTATACTAAACGACATTTTATCACTATTTTAACTGAAGCATTAAATAATTTTAGACGTTATAAAACTATTGGAACTTTGGTTTTGTTAGATATAGATTTTTTTAAAAAGTTTAACGATACCTATGGTCATTTAACAGGGGATTTAGTTTTGCGTGAAGTTGCAGCAATTATGGCTGATGCTTGCAGAGATACTGATATTCCTTTTAGATATGGCGGTGAAGAAATGGCGTTTTATTTGCCAAATACAACCGCTGAAGAGGGCTTTGTTTTTGCCGATAGAGTACGAAAATTAATCGAAGAGGCTAGTTTTACAGCCGTAGATGAGAAGCAATCTACAGTAAAAGTTACTGTATCGATGGGTGTTGCAAATTTTAGTGATGATATGCAAAAAATCGATGACATAATAGCGTTGGCAGATGAACGACTATATGTATCAAAAGAAAATGGACGTAATCAAGTAACTTTATAATGTTAGAATTAGCAGTTGCATTATTGATGGGTTTATTTTTTGGGTCTGTCTTAACTTTTTTGTTGATGCAAAAACTATCTAAACAAAATGAGGCATTATTAGATGATGAGCGTACTATGTTATTTGCGCAGGTTAAAGAATCATTTGATGCTCTTTCCCATCAGGCTTTACATCAAAATTCTGATCAGTTTTTAAAG
This sequence comes from Planctomycetota bacterium, assembly GCA_027063065.1. Classification (GTDB taxonomy): domain Bacteria; phylum Planctomycetota; class JAMOSO01; order JAMOSO01; family JAMOSO01; genus JAMOSO01. The sequence continues at coordinate 8,138 of JAMOSO010000023.1, forward strand.
ATAGCTAATCAAACATTACAGTATCAAAGTGAAAGTAGCATTAAATCATTGGATGCAAAAAAAGAGTTAATTGATCAAAGTTTAAAAGCTATGAATGCTGAATTATATAAAGTTGATAGTAAGTTAAATGCTTTGGGTAAAGGCACTGAAATTTTACAACAAAGCACTACCACTTTAAATGAACTTTTAGGTAATTCGCGAAGTCGTGGGCAGTGGGGAGAGCGGATGGCGGATGATGTCTTGCGTTTAGCAGGCTTTGAAGAAGGTATTAATTATTCACGGCAAAGTACAACCGCTAGTGGCAGTCGTCCTGATTTTAGTTTTTATTTGCCAAAAAATTTAACTGTTAATATGGATGTTAAATTTCCATTTGATAATTATATGCGTTATCAAGAGTCGACAGGTGATGATGCTAAAATGTATTTAAAACAGTTTATTAGAGATGTAAAAGCTAGAATTAAAGAAGTTACTACGCGTGATTATATAAACCCAGCGGAAGGCACAGTTGATTACGCTTTGATATTTGTACCCAATGAATCTGTATTTACTTTTATGGTTAGCAAGGAACCGTCTTTGATTGATGATGCCTTGGCTCAGAAAATTATTTTGTGTTCACCTTTGAGTTTATATGCGATTTTGGCAATTATGCGCCAGGGCATTGAAAATTTTCATTTGCAAAAGACAGGCGCTCGTATTTTAGAATTATTTTCAGTTTTTGATAAACAATGGCAGGCTTTTAACGATAGCTTAGCAAAATTAGGCAGACGATTAGACGATGCCCAAAAGGAATTTAATAATATTAATAATACACGCAAAAATACTTTAGAGAAATCAATTAATGATATTACTAGCTTGAGAGAGTCAGGCGAAACAGGAGAAGTTCATGACGATTTTTAGACCTTGTATTGACTTGCATAACGGTAAGGTTAAGCAAATTGTAGGCGGTACTTTAGATAATAATGAACAAAATTTATGTACAAATTTTGAAAGCGAATATCCAGCCAGTTATTACGCTTCTTTATATGCTAAAGATAAACTGCAGGGCGGGCATATTATTAAATTGGGAGATGGTAACGATGCCGCCGCTTTAACGGCATTGGATGCATATCCAAATGCTTTGCAGATAGGAGGCGGTATTAACGCCGATAATGCTTGTTATTGGTTAGACAAAGGGGCAAGTCATATAATTGTAACATCTTGGTTGTTTCCAGATGGTAAGTTTTCGGCTTCACGTTTAGAGAGTCTAGTCAAAAAAGTTGGCAAGGATAAAATAGTATTGGATTTGAGTTGTCGCAAATTAAATGATGGTTGGGTGATTGCTATGAATCGTTGGCAGAGTTTAACAGATATGTATATAAGTATAGAAGTGTTAAATAGTTTATCTGATTATTGTGCAGAGTTTTTAATACATGCTGCCGATGTTGAAGGCTTGTGTGGGGGTATTGATGAATCCTTAGTTAGCTTGCTTGGTGCTTGGGGGAAAATCCCCATTACTTATGCAGGTGGTGCCAAATCGATAGATGATTTGAGTTTAGTCAGTCAAATCAGTAATAATAATGTCGATTTAACCATTGGGTCTGCCTTAGATATTTTTGGTGGCAACAAGATAACTTATGCACAATGTGTAAAATTTAATCGGTTAGGCAATTAAAATGAAGCTATTAATAAAAATAGCATTGGCTTTAATGGTGTTGTTTTCTTTGTGCTTTGTATTGGCAGAGCATTTTGGTTTATTTAATGAAGTAGTTTTTCAAGATTATTTTAAGAATATTTATACAAATTATGGTTGTGTGTCTGTAGGAATTTGCATAGTAATTTTATTGGCGTTAGATTTAATCTTGCCATTGCCATCTAGCATTTTAATGACTATTTCTGGTTATTATTGTGGTGTAATATTGGGGACTTTATTTTCTTTTATAGGTGCAATGTTATGTGCTATTTTAGGCTTTTGGTCTTGTCGTAAATTTGGATCTAAAGCTTATGATAGGGCTATAGGCGAGAGTCAGGAAGATGTAAAAAAACTTTTTGAGAATCATGGGCCTTGGATGATTTTAATCAGCAGGGGATTTCCTATGTTGACTGAGATAATATCTTGCTTAGCAGGGTTGTCTAAAATGAGTTTTGGCAAATTTATATTTTATTCTATTATTGGCACTTTACCGATATGTTTTGTTTATGCTTGGGCAGGTTCAGTAGGCAATAAGAATCCTAACGTAGCTGTTGCAGTTAGTTTAGGTTTGCCAGCATTTGTGTATTTTATATGGTTTTTTATTAAGAGATATCAATTATCCAAATCTTGATGTTTTAATTTGGATAATTGATAAAAATTTTAACGTCTATGTTTTGTTTCTTTAGGTGTTTTTTTGACGGCAGTAAAGTTTATTTTTGCTTGTGAAGGGCATACGTCTTTGCCGTTTAATTTAATCAATGTGTCTTGTTCCCAAAGTTCGTTTCTGATAACGGCTCCGTTTTCATTCCACTGAATAAAACTACCTTGTTTTTTGCCATCTTGATAGTTGTAAATATAAGATTTTTTACCGCTGGCATACCATCCTTGTTGAGCACCGTTTAGCAAACCTTCGTTGTTGTAGCGTTTTTGTTCTTTAGGAATACCTGTTTGGTAATAAGTATTATTTTGCACTAATACACCATCTTGATAAATCCAATCACCACTTGGTTTGCCATTTAAATACCAGGTATGTGTGGTGGCGCGCCCAACTTCTTTATTTTTAGCATTAAGAGTTACGTTTGCTTCACGAGATTTTTGACCAGAACCATACCATTTATATGTTGTTTTTTTAGTTATAACCCCATCAGCATATATACCGCTCTCTTTGATAGAACCATTTAAATTGTATTTGCGGTATGCACCATGGCGAACTTCTTTGCCATTTTGGCTTGTATAGGCAGAGTAGCTTATTTTTGGATTTCCATTTGGATGCGATAAATTGTATTGATGCAAATTTCTAACAGGTACGGGTTTATTTTTATTAAACCAGCCAGAAAGTGATACGGCTTGTACAGGCGTAGTCATTAATGCAGCAATTGCAAAAACAGTAATAATTTTTTTCATATTTTTCTCCTTTGAAAAGAAAAATCCTAACGTAAATGTAAAAAAAGGCAAGCTTAAGAGATAACTCAACTTATGTTGCAAACCTAAAGTGCATTACATCGCCATCTGCTACAATATATTCTTTGCCTTCTAGGCGCATAACTCCAGCTGATTTTGCACCTGCTTCGCCTTGGTGTTTAATAAATTCTTCATATGCAATAACTTCTGCACGGATAAAGCCTTTTTCAAAATCGGTATGTATTACGCCGGCGCATTTTGGAGCAGTCCAGCCTTTTTCAAAAGTCCAAGCTCTAACTTCTTTAACTCCAGCTGTGAAATAGCTAGCTAAATTGAGAGTGTCAAAAGATTTTTTTACTACTACATCTAAGCCAGAGCCGTCCGCACCAAAGTCTTTTAGAAATTCCAAGCGTTCATCATCGGGCATATTGACCATTTCTTCTTCTATTTTTGCAGATATTTTAACAACATCAAAACCTTTGTTGTTGGCATATTCTCGTAATTCTTTAACTTGTTGGTTATCTTCTCCAAGCCCATCTTCATCAACGTTGGCACAATATATAAAGCGTTTATTTGTAATTAGGTGAAGTTCGTTAAAAAGTGTTTGCATACCATCACTGTCGTGTTCGTCTACACTAATGGCTGGTTTGCCTTCGTCTAAATGGGGTATTAAAATTTTGGCTGCTTCTAGGATTGTTTTGGCTTGCCTGTCTCCACCTCTAGCTATTTTTTCATAGCGAGTAACAGCCTTTTCAACGCTTTGCATATCGGCTAAAACTAACTCAGTTTCAATAACTTCTGCGTCTCTAGCGGGGTTGATGTTACCATCTACATGTATGACATCTTCGTCTTCAAAGCAACGTACAACATGTAAAATAGCGCTTGTCTCACGAATATTACCTAAAAATTTATTGCCTAAGCCTTCGCCAGATGCGGCGCCTTTAACTAAACCTGCTATATCAACAAATTCTACTGTGGAATACATTACTCTTTCTGGGTTGACTATTTTTGATAAATCTTCAATGCGTTTATCAGGCACGGGTACAATAGCTTTATTTGGTTCTATTGTGCAAAATGGATAATTGGCAGATTCTGCATTTTGAGCACGTGTCAAAGCATTAAAAATAGTTGATTTGCCAACATTGGGCAATCCTACAATGCCGATACTAAGGGCCATGTGGTTCTCCGAGAATTAATCGTTATATGAATCGAGGTTTTCCATTTCCTTGGCACTTTTAACTACTGCATTAGCAGCCATTTTTTCAGTATTAACCAAGGGGGAATGAAGTGTAGTAGGAGAGTCCTCGGCAAAAAAACGATCTAAAAATTCCTCCATAGAATGTTCTGCCAAAGGCTTCTCACTTGGACTTAAAACTGGGTAATAATTGTCTAAATCACTCATACTTTTGAGTATATCATTTAGATTTGAAAATGTATACCCAGAACCTATTTATTTTAGTATCTGGCACCTAAGCGGGATACTACTTCGCTTGATATTTGTGCGGCTTTTTTACCCATTTCATTGTAATCTTGTCCGTTGGCTATGCCGTATAAGATACCGGCAGCATAACTATCGCCAGCGCCTGTTGTATCTACAGGTTTACATGGTACTGCTTCTATGTTATAGCGTTGTTTATCAGCGACAATGACAGAGCCTTCTCCGCCATTAGTGATGGCTACACAAGGGCATTTTGAAGCCATATATGTGATGGCATTTTCAATATCTTCACATCCACTTATAGCTTTTGCTTCATCGGCATTGGCAAAATAAATATCGGCGAAATCAGTTAATATTGTTATAAAGTCATCTCTATGACGACTTACACAGAAAGAATCGCTAGCCGAAAAAGCTACTTTGACTCCGTGGTCTTTTGCTAATTGCATAGCATTTTTAACTACTGCTATAGTTTCAGGGCTATCCCATAAGTAGCCTTCAATATATAATATTTTGCTGTTTGCAATGGCTTCACTGCTTACTTGAGATGCTTGGATATGTGGAGCGCATCCCAAAGTAGTGTACATTGTACGCTGGGCATCTGGAGTGATAAGCACAACGCATGTTCCTGTGTCGCCATCACTGGCTTGGCTATCAAAAGTTACACCAGATGTTTCAATATCGTCTTTATATAGTTTGCCATACTTATCATTGCCAACACAACCTGCCATGGTTGCAGTCCCGCCTAAGCGAGTGATGCCTACTAGAGTGTTAGCTACAGAGCCGCCGCTACTTATATTTTGTTTTACATTTTGCAGATTATCTAAAATATGATTGCGTGAGCTAACATCGACAAGCGCCATACCACCTTTGCTGTGTCCTGTTGTTTCAATAATTTCATCACTAACTTGGGCTTGAATATCTACCAAAGCTGAGCCAAGTCCAAAAACATCTATTTTAGCCATTTTATCTCCAATATTATTAATAAAGTTGAGCAGAGAATAGAGTATTTGAATTAAAGAGGCAAGAGGTGTTGTAAGTATTAGAAGCATTTTGTCAAACTGGCCTGTCATAGCTTTGTCGTTATGACAAAAATAATAGCTTGTGTACTTAAAAAGTGCAAAAACATTAAGAAAATCAAATGTAGGGGTTTTTGTTTTAATTGGCATAGTATTAGCTTTATAGCAAATAAGCGCGCTTAAAATAATTTTAACTATTTATTTTAGGAGATTTAAAATGAGCATACAATTTTACAACCCAAATGCATCTTATCTTAACCGTTATAACAGAATGCCATTAGGCAGTATTGCTAGAGAAGTCAATCAAATTTTTAATGATTTGCTTTATTCTGATGAACAGCAAACAGCTTCTGTACGAACACCAAATTTTAAAGTGAAATATAACGAACAAGATGTAATAGTTATAGCAGAAGTGCCAGGTATTGATAAAGATGAATTGCAATTATCTTTAAAAGAAAATGTTTTAACTATTGCTACAGCTAAAAATGTTGATGAAAACTCAGAACAGAAAGACCAAAAAGAGCAAACTGATGAGTTTAATTATGCATATAAAGTAGCTGTACAAATTGAGACAGAGGTTGATGAAAAAAAGTTATCGGCATCATTAAAAAATGGTATTTTAGTTGTAACTCTGCCCAAAAAGGAAGAAGAAAAAACCAAAGAAATTGCCATTCAGGTGCAATAATCACTCTTTAATTGGGAGGATTTTAATGTAATCCTCCCAATTAAATAATTACAAATTAGGATTGGAGGTAAGTATGGGGGATAATTTTACAAATAAATCACAAGAAATTTTACTAAATGCAGAAGATGTATGTCGCGATAGAGGTCATTCTCAAGTTGAGCCAATACATTTATTAAAAGCGTTAGTAGATGATGAGAACGGTTTAGTTTTAACTATTTTAAAATCGTTAAATCAACCAATGCCATTTTTAAATGGTAGAATAGAAGAAGAATTAAATAAATTACCAAAGTCAGAACAAGAAAATGGCCCACAAAGTTCGCCAGCATTTATTAATGTGTTAAAAGAAGCCAGACGTTTTGCTAAAAAAAATGGTGATGATTATATATCAGTAGAGCATTTATTTTTGGGTTGTGTAAGCGGTTCATTAAAAACATTTTTGTCTGAATTTGGTTTGGATATAAAGACGATACAACAAGCAATTGTCGATGTTAGGGGTGATGAAAAAATAGATACAGCAAATCCAGAGGCTACTATGAATACTTTAGAAAAGTACGGTAGTTTATTGGTTGCAATGGCAAAAGAAGGCAAGTTAGACCCTGTTATTGGACGAGATGATGAAAGTCGCAGGGTAATTCAGGTGTTGAGTAGGCGTACAAAAAATAATCCTGTTTTAATTGGTGAGCCAGGAGTTGGAAAAACAGCTGTTGTGGAAGGTATAGCGCATAGAATTGTTAGTAATGACGTGCCAGAAAGTTTAAAAGGTTGTGAAATATTTGCTTTAGATATGGGCGCATTAGTGGCTGGTGCCAAATATAGGGGAGAGTTTGAGGAGCGTTTAAAGGCAGTACTAAAAGAGGTAGAAAAAGCAGAAGGTAATATCATCTTATTTATAGATGAAATACATACAATAGTTGGTGCTGGCAAAACAGATGGTGCAATGGATGCAGGTAATTTGTTAAAACCAATGTTGGCTAGAGGCACATTGCGTTGTATAGGTGCAACAACTCTTGCCGAACATAGGCAATACATAGAAAAAGACAGAGCTCTAGAAAGAAGATTTCAGCCTGTGTTTTTAAAAGAACCTTCAATAGAAGATACTATTGCAATTTTGCGCGGTTTAAGAGAACGTTTTGAAGTGCATCATGGTATTACAATTCAAGATAGAGCTTTAGTAGCAGCCGCAAAATTGTCAGAGCGCTATATTACAGATAGATTTTTGCCAGATAAGGCGATTGATTTAATTGATGAGGCTGGCGCTGTTTTAAGGACGGCTATAGATTCTGTACCTTTGGAATTAGATGAAATTCAAAGACGTATAACTAAATTAAAAATTGAAAGAGCATCTTTAGAGGGTGAAAAAGATAAAAGTTCTAAAGAAAGACTTAAAGATTTGGATAAAGAATTAGCCGATATTAGCGAAAAACAACAAGAGTTACACGCTAGATGGTTAAACGAAAAATCCGGTCGTGATAATTTAAAAAAATTGCGTGAAGACTTGGATAAGTCTAAACAACAAGCGCAGGAAGCAATTAGAGTAAATGATTATGCAAAAGCTGCGGAATTGCAACATGGCATTATACCAACTATTGAAAAGGATATAGAAAGGTTATCAAAACAAATAAATAATGAATCATCTGCAAATCAGTTAGTTAATGAGATACTCGGAGAGCAACAAATAGCAGAGGTTATCCAGCATTGGACTTCAATACCTACTTCTAAATTATTAGAAGATGAGAAAGAAAAATACTTGCACCTTGATGAACATTTACATCAATGGGTAGTAGGTCAAGATAAAGCGGTGCAATCAATTAGCGATGCTATCTTAAGATCTAGAGCTGGCTTGCAAGATGCTAATAAACCATTGGGTTCGTTTTTGTTTTTAGGTCCAACTGGCGTAGGTAAAACAGAATTAGCCAAGTCTTTGGCTAGATCTTTGTTTGATAGTGAAAAGAAAATGATTCGCATAGATATGAGTGAATATATGGAAAAACATTCTGTTGCACGTTTAATAGGTGCGCCTCCAGGATATGTTGGCTACGATCAAGGCGGTCAATTAACCGAAGCAATAAGGCGTAATCCATATTCTGTTTTATTGCTTGATGAAATTGAAAAAGCTCACCCAGAAGTTTTAAATGTGTTGTTGCAGGTTTTAGATGATGGACGTTTAACTGATGGCCAAGGTCGAGAAGTTAATTTTTGTAATACTATTATTATAATGACTTCAAATATTGGTGCTCAGGCAATTTTGGAAGGTTGTGATGATTTAAAGGCTATAGATCCATTTTTAAAAAGCGCATTTAAACCAGAATTTTTAAATAGATTAGATGATATTATTTTCTTTAAATCTTTGGAAAAAAATCAGCTGGGTGAAATTGTACTATTGTGTATTAATGAATTAAATCAATGTTTAAAAGATAAGCATATTAAAATTGAAATAGACAATGAGGCTAAAGAATTTTTTATTGAAAATGGATATAGTAAAGAATTTGGAGCTAGATCTTTGCGACGCTTCATTAAAAGCACTTTAAATAATTTGCTTGCTAAAGAGATTGTAAAAGGAACGATTAAAGACGGTGATAAAGTTAAGGTGTCTTTATTAAATAATCAATTAAAACTATCGTGATTGTAAATCCCCCTGTTTTTAAACAGGGGGAAATGCTATTCTTATGAAATGTTACAATCAAAAATATCTCAAGCTTTAGTGAGGGTTGTTAGCGGTACGGTTTTGTCGCGTATTTTAGGTTTTATTCGCGATATTCTTTCGGCTATGGCCTTTGGTGCAGGCCCGTTATGGGACGCATTTTTAATTGCGTTTACTTTGCCAAATGTATTTAGACGTATTTTAGGCGAGGGAGCGTTTTCCTCGGCATTTATACCTATGTTTGCCAAACAGCGTCAACACGATGTGGATGGCGCGGTTAAATGGGCGTCTGTGGTATTGGGCAATGTAATAGCTTTTTTGCTTGTTTTAGGGTCTTTAGGCTCTGTTTTAATGTTTATGACAGCTTTTTTTTGTCATGACAAATGGGGGAATATTGCTAGTTTTAGCGGTGTATTATTTCCGTTGGTTGTGCCAGTTTGTGCAGTAGCTGGCATGGGAGCATTATTAAATGCTTATAAAGTTTTTACATTGCCCGCTTTGGCATCATCTATAATTAATTTATTTTGGATTGTGGCTACATTATTGGTGATATATTTTAAACCTGATTTGCAAACGGGTGTTATGTGGTTATGTTTTTCTCTGTTGTTGTCGGGTTTGGTACAGTTTGTATTGCACTTTTTATATTTGCGTAAATTTGGCTGTCAAATTGTGCCTAGATTTAAATTACATAAGCATACAAAAGATGTCTTAGCTAAAATGTTACCAGCCTTATTGGGTTTGGGTGCAGTACAAATTAATACGGTTTTAGATCGGATAATTGCAAGTGTATGGGCGCCAGATGGTGGGGTTTCGGTATTGTTTTATGCCAATCGTATTATGCAATTTCCATTGGCATTAATTGGCATTGCTGTGGCAACGGCATCGTTTCCTTATATGGCTGATGCCGCTAGCAAAAATAACAAAGCCGAATTGGCGCAATTTTTATCTAAAGCACAATTGTTGGTGCTTATTTTTGGTTTACCAGCTTTAATTATAGGCATTATTTTTGCCAAGGATATTGTAGATATAGCATTTGTGCATGGGGCATTTGGTCGTAGCGCAGGTAATCGCACAGCAACTGCATTAATAGCTTATTTGACAGGGTTGATTTTTTATTGTGGCTTACATCCATTGGTTAAGGCTTTTCATTCGTTAGGTGATATGCAAACACCAGCTAAAATAAGTGGGTTAATGGTGATATTGAATTTGATATTAAATTTAATATTGGTGCAATCTTATGCGGAAGTAGGACTTGCAGTATCTACGGCAATTTGTGGGTGTATCAGCTTTTTATGGCATTTATGGTTATTGTATACTCGCGAGGACGTCTTGGGCTTGCCCGGTTGGTAGCTTTACTTTAAAATATTAGGCTACTGAATTAAAAAAGGAAATATGAATAAACGGATTTTGTTAATAGAAGATGAGGGGGATATTCGTGATTTATATGCTACCTTATTACAAAATAAAGGATATATTGTCGATTGTGCTAACGATGGTCAGCAGGGGTTTCGTTTAGCGACTACAGGTGAATATTTTATTGTTATCAGTGATCTTAAAATGCCAAATTGGGATGGTATAGATAGTATTGATAGTATTTTATTGGTTAAGCCAGATACTAAATTTATTGTGGTTACAGGTTATGCAGATTCTGATAAGGCTAATCAATTAAAAGATAATTATGCAATTTTAAGGATATTTTCAAAGCCTGTTGATCTTAATGATTTAATAGATGCTGTTGAATCTATATAGGAAGTTATGTCGATTAATTTAGAAGATTTAAATAAACAGCAACAAGAGGCCGTAACGACTATCGAAGGGCCTTTAATGGTTTTAGCAGGTGCTGGCAGTGGTAAAACCCGTGTAATAACTAACCGTATTGGTTATATGATGAGTCGGGGTATATCAGGTAATACTATTTTGGCAATTACTTTTACCAATAAGGCCGCCAATGAAATGCGTGAACGTACTCAAGAGCAATATCCAGGCTGTGGTGTAACTATTAAAACTTTTCATAGTTTTTGTGCACTTATGTTGCGTCAATATATTAGTTATTTGGATGGGTATAGTAGCAATTTTGTAATTATAGATAGTGATGATGTCAAGGGTTTAATAAAGAATATTTTAAAAGAAATAGGTTACGATCCTACCGAGCATCAGCCCAAAGATATAGCAGGAGCAATCTCCGGTGCAAAAAACCGTGGTATTAGTGCCGAGCGGTTTAAAGATTCTGCTTATGAATATAAAAATCAAGTTCAAGCTGAAGTTTATCAAGAGTATGAAAAAATTAAACATCAACAAAATATGCTTGATTTTGACGATTTGCTTTTAATTACAAGAAATTTATTAATTAGCAAAAAAGAAGTTTTAGAAATTTTACAAAATAGATTTCAATACATTATGGTGGACGAATATCAGGATACTAATAAGGTGCAATATGATTTAGTCAATTTATTGGCTTCTAAACATAAAAATATATGTGTAACTGGCGATCCAGATCAGGCAATTTATTCTTGGCGTGGGGCTACTATTAGAAACATATTAGATTTTGAAAAAGATTATCCAAATGCCAAGACAGTAATTTTGGGTAAGAATTATCGCTCAACTAAAAATATTTTGGGTGCAGCAGATTCATTAATTAAACAAAATTCTAAACGCAAGGATAAAGAACTTTGGACTGATAATCCCGCAGGTGAAAAAATCCATATTATTGAAGCTCGTGATGGTTTAGATGAGGCACGTCAAATAGTTAAAGCCATTGATAAGCATCGGCAAGATGGCAAGTCATATAATGATATGGCTATTATTTATCGGCTTAATTCTTTGTCTAGGTCATTAGAGGATGCCTTAGTACGTTCTGGTATTCCATATCAAATGGTTGGCGGTTTACGTTTTTATGAGCGCAAAGAAATCAAGGATATCATTGCATACTTACGTTTGGCATCAAACGTGCGGGATGATTATTCTTTTTTGCGTATTATTAATGCACCTACGCGTGGGCTAGGTTCAAAATTTATTGCTAGTTTAACTGATTTTGCAAAATCTAAAGATTTAGGTTTATTTGAGGCTCTACAAAATCAGCTTTTTTTGGACGGCTTAAGTAAACGCATTGCTTTAGTTGCCCAGCAGTTTATTGGCATATTATCTAATGTGGCTCAGCAAGATAATGTTGTCGAGGCGATTGAGACTGTATATTACGAAACAGGCTACATAGAAAAATTGCGCGCTAAAGGTCGAGAGGAGGATTTAACTAGGGTTGAAAACCTCAATGAGTTAATATCTTCTGCCGCGGAGTTTATGCGTGAAAATCAAGAAGCATCATTGCAATCTTTTTTAGAACAAATTGCCTTAGTTACCGATTTGGATAATATGCAAGATGATGCAGATGTTGTATCGTTAATGACAATGCATGCGGTTAAGGGATTGGAGTTTCCTATTGTGTTTATTGCCGCAGTTGAAAAAGATATTTTGCCCCATGCTATGGCTACTAAGGGAGGTCGTGATAGCGAAGAAGAAAGACGTTTATTTTATGTTGGTATCACTAGAGCAAAGCAACAATTATACCTATCTTACGCTTTACAGCGTATGATTTACGGTAGAACAGTTTATGCAGAAGAGTCGCCTTTTTTGGCAGAAATAGATGACGAGTTTTTAGAGAGAAGCAGTACTAATCCATTTATGTCGATACCATTTCCTGGGTTAAATACAGAAACTCAAGAAACTCCTTGGGCAGATATGGATGGTGTAGATGCGTATTCGTCTAAAGCTATGGGGGGGGATTTGGCGAAAGGCGATATGGTGTTTCATAATATTTTTGGGGTTGGTAGAATAATTAATGTGGAAGGTTCAGGCGAACGTGCTAAAGTTGAGGTTCAGTTTTCTTCTGCTGGGCGTAAAAAACTGGCAGCTCCATTTGTTAAAAGGATTACATAATGAAAAAAATCTTAATTTTATTTTTTATAACCTGTTGCGTATCTAATGTATTTGCACAGATAACGCCTATGTTTAAAGATGATATAGATGCTAATTTAAAAACGGCATTAATTTTATTGGCAAAAAAAGCTGATGCTGGCGATGGTTTGAGCCAAATGAGATTGGCGTTACAATATTACTCTGGTGAAAATTTGATAAAAGATGATCAAAAAGCAGTAAAGTATTTAAAAGAAGCAATTAAAAATAAAACACCACAGGCAGAGGATGCTTTAAAAATTATCGAGTTTAATTTAGGCGTATTAGCACAAAAGGCAGGGCAAAATCTTGAGGCTACATCACATTTTAAAATAGCAGCAGATTTAGGTGATGTCCAGGCTAAAGAACACTTAGAGGAAATTAAAAAGAATATTAAAGCAGAACTATCTACTGATAAAACAGTAAATATTAAACAAGAGACTGTATTTAATAATGATGTGCAACCAAACTTTATATCCGCTTGTTACGAGTATGTCTTTACTTGTTTAGATGATATAATGGCGGTAGTTAGTATGGCTGATTTTTCTCGTCAAAAAATAGCTTTGGCATACGGTGATATTACAGTTAGTAAAAGTAGCAATTTATTTACTATTCATGATTTAGACCCTGTAACAGCAGAGGCTGTCTATCGCGGTTTAGTACCAAACCATAAATTGCGTGTTACTTTGCAAGAAGATGGAAAGTTGCAGTGTTTTATTTTTACTTTTAGGTAGCATATATGATATTGCCAAATAAAAAACAATTAGCAGAATCAGAAATCGCAATTTTAAATTCTATAGCAAAAGAATTTAACGTATCTATACAGCCAATTTATGGTACTAATCGCACTATTTATGCTATTTTAGGTGATGAACGTTCGCCTTTAATGATTAAGCGTTTTGAAGGTTTGGATTTTGTTGAGCGTATTGATCAAATACAAGCCCCATTTAAGTTGATGTCCAAAGAAAATAATTTGGCTCAGCATCATGTAATTATAGGTGAGAAGGTTTTAGGTCATGATTTAGTAGTTATAGCAGGGCCTTGTGCTATCGACCCTAATAATGCAAATTTATTTGTAGAGTCTGCAATGGCTATTAAAGAGGCAGGAGCAGATATGTTACGCGGTGGTGTTTGGAAACCTCGCACTAGTCCACATGCCTTTAAAGGTGATGCAAAAAGTTTAGATATTTTATGTGAGGCAAGGGCAAAAACAGGCTTGCCAATTAATACAGAGGTGATGGATGTTCATCAGTTAGAAATGTGCATAGAAGCAGGTATTGATTGCATTCAAATAGGTGCGCGCAATGCTTTAAATTATCCATTACTTTCTGCTATAGGTCGTGCTACGCATGATACTGCCATAAAGGTTTTGCTTAAACGTGGCATGCATATGGGAGCTATTAATGAGTTTATTTTAGCGGCTGAGTATATAGTTGCAGGAGGAAACCCAAATATTATGCTATGCCCACGCGGTACGCAACCAGCAATGGACGGCTATAGAAATACACCTGATGAGGCGATAACTTCATTGTTAAAAGAAAAAACTTGGGCGCCAGTTGTAGTTGATCCATCGCATAGTGTCGGTAAGGCTAAATATGTGCCAAAAGCGGCATTGGCAGCAATTAGTTATGGAGCAGATGGCGTTTTAATTGAGTGTCATAGCAAACCTAGTAAGGGCTTAGGTGATGATCCAAAACAAGCTATAACACCAGATGTTTTAAAAAAGTTGATTGTCGATATGCGACAAGTTAAAGCTATCACGGAAAAATACAATGTCTAAAAATTTACAAAATTTACCTGCTTTGGCAATCATTGTGCCAGATGGAGTGGGGGTAAAGGATTTTATTTATGGCAAGTTTTGCCATGAGCTTGTTAAAAATTATAAATTGCATATTTTTCATGCAGTTTCACCAGAACATTTAGATTTTTTACCTACGATAGAGGGGGTTCAGTATCATAAATTATTAAAACCAAGTAGAAATTTTTTAGAGTATTTTATTGGCCAAGTATTGTTTTTTATGCACATTCATGAAAATTATACTCCGGGCAGAAAATTTCAAAATACTTTTAAATTACAGGGTAGCAGACATAGTGTTATATTTAGAAGGTTTTGTGATTATGCAAGTAAGCTTTTTGCATCGCGTAATAATTTAAAACGATTGGATAATTTATATTATAAGTGTGCTAAACAGTTGCCAGAGGTGAAACTGTATCAAAAATTATTTAAAGAATTAAAAATAGAAGCTTTATTTTCGACACATCAACGACCAAGAATGGCATTGCCACCAACATTAGCAGCCAGAGAAAATAACATACCGGCAATTAGTTTTATTTCTAGTTGGGATAATGTATCTAGCAAGGGTAGGATAATAATACCGTTTGATTATTTTTGTGTTTGGAATCATCATATGGCTACAGAGATGCAAAGATTTTATCCAGATATTCCTAGTTCAAAAGTATTTGTAACAGGCACAAATCATTTTGCTTCGCCAGATAAGCCGTTATCCAGAGAGGTGTTTTGCGATAAAATCGGATTAGATAAAAACAGGCCTTTTATTTATATTTCAACAGGTCGTCCAAGTTTGTTGCCAAAAGAGCATATATATACAAAGATTGTTTTAGATGCTATTAGGCAAGGTTTAGTTGATAGTAAAGTTCAAGTTGTTGTACGTCCATCGCCAGGTCATAGAGAAGAGCGTTTTGATAATTTGATGGCAGAGTATCCAGAACTAATAGTGGCAAGGCCCAAGTGGACACAGAATCAGGCACCCCATTATGCCCCTGCTACACCGTATCCAGAAGATTTATTAATTTTAGACGCATTAAATAGGTATTGTAATTTAAATATTAATACATTATCAACAATGACATTAGATGTAGCTATATTTGATAATCCAGTTATAAATTTCTTTTTTGATATAGTTAATGAAGATGAATCTAAATCAATTAGAATGTTGGGCTTTGCTAATATGGATCACATACAATTGATTATTAATTCTAATGCTACCAAACTGGCAACAAGTCCTAAAAATTTAATAGAAGCTATCAATATATATTTAAAAGATAAAACTTTGCATAGGCAAGAACGCAGGGAGATGGTTAGCTTTCATACAGAAGATATGGTTGATAGTGCCAATGCAAATATTGCAAATGTAATTACTAAGATTTTACAAAAGTCAAAGTAAAGATTGGTAAAATTTTAGATTTTCTTTAACTGCTCTTGAACAGTTAAATTTTTTAATGGCAGATTGATAGGCTTTGTTTTTTATGTCATTTATATGTGATTGATTGTTAAAAACCCATTCTATTTGTTTGGCTATATCACTTGGGTTATGAGGATTGCATAGTAGTCCATTTTTTTTATGTGTTATTGTTTCAGGGCCAGGGCCTGTATTGCTAAATATAACTAATTTTTTCATTGCCATGGCTTCAGGAGCCACTAAGCCTTGGGTTTCCATATGTGAAGGAAAAATACAGATTTGTGCCTTAGCATAAAAAGTTTTTAATTCGTGTTGGTTTATAGCACCAATAAATTGAATATTTTTATTTAGTTTTGGTAAAAAAGTATTTTTTAAAAATTGCTGATAAGATAAATCATTGTGGTGTTTACTGTCTTTGCCTACTATCCAAAGTTTTAGATTGGGATATTTTTTATATAAAATCTCAATGGCTTGGCATAATTCATATAATCCTTTTTTTTTGCAGTTTGTGCCAGCAAATGTCAGGCTGTATGGGATTTCTAAAATGTGCGGAATAGGTTTAAATAAATCAGTATCAATAGGGTGTGTTATAATGGTTGTTTTTGCTTTACCAAAGTTCAATAGTTTGCCGGTTGTTTGTAAAACATAATTAGTAACACCAATAATTCCATCACATTTGTTAATTGATAATTGTTCGATGTATTTCTTACGCCAGTTAATTTTATCATTGGCACAAGATGTAAAAAAAGAATGTCCACCATGCAGGCGGATAACTTTTTTTATGTCTTTAAATTTTGGTAGAAAGGCAAAAGAACTTTCAGCGCCTTCTAAAATATCAATAGGTGTTTTAGTGTTTATTTTGTGAATAGTTTTTACTAAATTATTTTTATATTGCCACCATTTTAAAAATGGTATTTTTGGTTTTGGTATATCGTAAATATTTATTTTATCATCTTGATATTCTATCTGATTATTTGTTGTGTACGATCCTATAACAGACACGATGTGTCCGTTGGCAGTTAATGCTTTGCCCAGTGTTTGCACAAATACACCTATACCGCCTGTTTTACGTCCTTTGCTAGGGTACTCATGGGTTATAAAGCATATATGCATAATTAATGCTTAGTTTTTTTTAGATTTTTTATAAGTTGTATTAGCCATAGAAATGTTAAAGAAGTAATTACCCCGATTACAGTTGTGTAAAAAGGTAAACTGGTAGTTTCTTGTGAGCTTATATCCTGTATTTGTATCAGTTGACTAGAGGCTAAGGTTAAAACAAAAAGCGACAATATAAATGCCGTTAGTATGCTATGTGTTTTTGATATAAATATACTGCTTGAAATAAATATAAATGCGCCAAACAAACTAAAAATGCTGAGAAATATTTTGGTATGGTAATGTGCTATATTGTTTAAGTCGTCAGCGATAAATGGCTTAGAGAGATAAGTTAAAAATGAACTTATTAAAATCGTAGCAATAAACGATGTGAATGATTTTAAAATTAAAATAGAAATTGGTTTATTTTTTTTCATTATGTGTATGGTAGTCTATGTTTCTTGTGTGTAGGTCTGCATAAATCCAACTCCAGTGTTGTTTGAGCTTATGTATGTGATTAGTCCCATATATAAATTGATAAACATTGATAATTTCACTTTTTGTAAAATCAATAAAGTTTATTTTTTTTGGCGAAAATATAATAAAAAAACTTGTACTTAAGGTTAATATAAAAATTAAGCTAGTTTTAGGTGGGACTAACCAAGTACCGTGATTTAAACATTTACAATTAGAGCATTTTAGTAAAGGTTTTTTGTTTATTAGATAACGCCATATAAGGTTTAAAAAACCTCCGCGTAATTTTAGGTTTGTTCGGCCGCATCTTTTACAATATGTTTTCATAACTATGTTATTGATTATAGTACCAGTCTTTTGGCAAAACAAGACTTTCACTATTGGTTGTGTCGCTATCTAACGGGTGAGGAAAAATATTTGCAAATTTAAAAGGTCCTGAAATGGCATCACGTCTTAAAAAGCTAATTTCTGTAATTGTTGGAATGGTGATGTTATTGTAAGTGGTAGGTCGTCTATAGTTATTTGGGTGATTATGAATGCATATATGAGTTTTTAAAATTTTTTGAAACGCAGCAGAAATGATTTCAAAATAAGGTCTGTTCCATAATTGATCTAAATTATGAAATTCACCTACTATTATTTTAAAGCGTTGTATCACACTTTCTGGACAAGCAATGATAGTTTCGTATTCGGCACCTTCTATATCTATTTGCAATAATAGGTCGTTTTCAGATTTATCCACAGAGTCATTTACCCAGCTTTCTAGTGTCATTGTATTTTTATTATTAATAGAGCCTAAATTTTTAGCTATAAAATTAAACTGATTATGGTCTTTGGGCAACTTTTTTACTGTGCCATCAGCAAAAAATACTTTTATACCCCGATTGGCTATATCAAGTTCAAAATCACATACTTGCCCGACTCCGGGTGAAAAACAACTGGTAATATTTGTAATTTCATCAGTTAGTAAATAACCACCATTTGCTTGTGGGCCTATCCTTATTAGATTTGTTTTAATTGGATACAATTGTTTTAAAAGATTTTTTAAGGCTGTAGGGTTGGTTACTCTTCTGGTGAGGTATTCCTTATTGGGGCATATTATGCTTTGTAATTTTCTTATGATTTTATTCATCGTAAGTTTATCGGCATTTTTAGATGGTATATAAAGTGTATATTTAAAATATTGTATTTATTTATTTGGTATACATTTTAAGAATGTTGTTTAAAATATTTTAAATGAATGTATTAGAAGTGATTGATTCTTTAAATATTGGCGGTGCTGAAAAGATGCTATTAAGTATTGCTCAAGCATTGATTGATAATGGTGTTAATGTAGCAATAGCTCTTGGGCGTGAAAAAGGTAATGGTTTTGATTTGATACCTAAAGACGTGCCTGTTTTAGAATTAAATCGCAATAATGTTTCGCTAAGACAGGCTATATTAAAATTTAGAAATTTTATAAAAACCAGACAAATAGATGTTATTCATGTGCATGGTAGTTCTGTATTCTTTGTTATTTTAGCTACTGTAGGTATTAAAATACCAATATTTTGGCATATTCATCAAGGTAGACTTGTAGATTCTTCTTGGCTTAAACAGAAGTTGTATCTATTAGCGGCCTCACGTGTTACAGGTATAATTGCGGTCAGTAGTGCTTTATACAATTGGTTAGTGCAATCTGTATATATTAATCATGATAATATTATTTATTTGCCAAATTTCCCACGCGATATTGTAAATTATGATAATAATACAACATTGCCTGGAATAAGCGGTAAAAGACTGGTATCAGTTGCCAATTTACGTCCAGAAAAGGATCAGTTAAATTTGATTAATGCTTTTTATAAGGCTAAAAATTTAAATGAATGGCATTTATTATGTATTGGCAATAAACGTGATATTAAATATGTAAAAGCAATAGAAGATTTATTAGAAAAATTAGATTTAAAAGATAGAGTGCATTTAATGGGTTTACAAAAAGATGTTTTAAGTATGGTTAAGAAATGTAATATTGCAGTTATCTCTTCTTGTACAGAAGCTTTGCCAGTTGCACTTTTAGAATATGGTATGTTGGAAATCCCTGTTATTTCTACTGATGTAGGGGAATGTAGCTCTGTATTACATCGGGGTAAATTTGGAGTTATTGTCGATAAACAAAATGTTGACAAGCTCGCTCTTGCCTTGGATTGCTTGGTCAACGATACAACGGCTAAAGAAAGAGCCAAGGCTTTTAAGCAAGAAATACTGCTTAATTATTCTCAGAATGCATTTATTAAAAAGTTATTGTTTTTTTTTGAGGCTTTGAAATAGGTTTAAAATAATAAAATCATTATCATTTTATCTAGTTGTTGAGAAGTTAGCGATTTTTTAGCCAAAATAGGCTATTTTCTAAAGGAAGATACAAAAAAACACGATATTCAGGGTAACTTATAGTAAAAGAGAATACCCAAATGACAACGTATGAAAAATTATATATTATTTTACAGCCTTTTTTAGCACAACATTACAAATTGGTGCGCAAGGCATTAAAGCAAATTGTTCCAACTAATGTCCCTAAGTTAAAGTTGTTAGATATAGGCGGTCGTAAAAGTAATTATACAGTAGGCATAAATGTTGATGTGGATATAATAGACTTGCCTCGTGAAAGTGAAGTTCAAATTGATACTAAGTTAGGTTTGTCTAGCGCGGTTATAGATGAGGTAAAACAAAGACGCAGTAATATATCAAATATATTTTTGGGTAATATTAAAGAGGTAGATTTACCATCTGCCCCCTATGATATTATAACTTCTGTAGAAGTTATAGAGCATGATCCAGAACCAGAAAGGCATTTAAAAAAATTAGCATCATTTTTGAAGAAAGATGGGTTTTTAGTGTTGACAACTCCCAATGGTACAGCTGTACAAAATGCACATCCAGATCATTTTAAAGAATATACTGCAGAAGAGTTATACGATTTGCTGATTCCTCATTTTGAAGATGTTAAAGTGTCACATCAAATTAAAAGAAATTTCTTTTTCTTTCAAAGTTATACAAGTTGGTATCCCATAACTTTTAAAAGCTTTTATTTAATACCGTGGGTATTTTTTTGTACGGTTATTGTTAATTTTATAAATTATTTTTCTAATATTGATGCAAAATCAGCACATACCCTTTTAGCTATAGCATCAAAGCCAAGGTAGTAATGGATTTAAGAAACCTCTCTCAATTGCAAAAAATAAGTATTTTGATTTTTCATTTTTTGTTGGGGGCGTCGGCTTTTTATAATCCGGAATTGTTAAAATTAAATGTTTTTTCGGTATTTGTTGTATCGATAATATATTTATTTATGTACCGCAATAAAAGTGAACTGATCCCATTTTTTGTGATGTACTTAATTGGAATGGAAGTATTTAGTCGTATGGCTAAGGCAGTAATTTATTGGGAGTTTACTAAATACGCCGTTACTTTATTGTTGTTGTTAGCGTGGTTATTAGAGAAACGTCACAAAGTATTATATAAACCTATTTTGGCATATTTTTTACTTTTGATTCCTGCAATTTTTGTGGGTGCACAACATTTAGATATGCCTGAATTAAGAAAACAGATTTCATTTAATTTATCAGGGCCATTATGTTTAACTGTTTCTAGTATTTATTTTTATAAGCGCAAAATAAATTTTAAAGATTTAAGTTATTATGTTTTTTATCTTATTAACCCAATTTTAAGCATGGGTGTATATATGGTTATATTTATGCCAGCTTTATCTGAGGCTAAATTTGGTACTTATTCTAATTTTACATTTAGCGGTGGATATGGTCCTAATCAAGTTGCAACAATTTTAGGGGCAGCAGTACTGATGTTATCATTAAGTTTTTTATTAAAAGAGCGTGCTGTTAATACTGTAATAGATTTAGTTTTAACGGTTTTCTTTTTAACGCTAGCGTATTTCACTTTTTCACGCGGTGGTGTTATCACCTCTATTTTAGCTTTATTTTGTGGAGTTGCTTCAATTCAGGTAAATACAAAATTAACAGTACGAAATATTCGCTGGTTTTTTGTTGGTATTATAATTTCATTGCTCTTAGTGCAGGTGTGGCTGAGTGTTAATTTTGCTTCAAATGGGGCGCTATCAGATAGATATGGAGAAATGGTAGATACTAAAGATAGTGATGTACCATCGTTTACAGGCAGAACTGAATTATTTTTAGCAGATATTGATATCTTTTTTAGATATATTTGGACAGGTTGCGGGGTTGGATACAGTACCAAATTGCATGAAGAGTATATCTTGGGTTTATCAGCGCATACAGAATATTCTAGGTTACTTGCCGAGCATGGTTTATTAGGTTTTTTTAGTTTAATTATCTTTTTAACAGTGCCTATTTTTAGTTTTATGCAAGTACATACGCGTCAGGAAAGGCTATTTTTAACCAGTTTATCTATTTTCGTATTTTTAACTATGGCACATTCGGCAACTCGTTTAACTATCCCTGTAATTTTATATGGATTGAGTTTGGCAAAGTTACAGTATACATCACCTAATAGAATTTGAGGTTAATGTGAGTAAAAGGATATTTGATATTTGTATTACATTAATAGCAGTTGTGATTTTATCGCTCCCGATGTTAATTATTGCTGTGCTAATTAAACTTAGCTCGGCAGGTAGTGTGATTTATCGCCAATCAAGAGTAGGCAAAGATGGTGTTTTGTTTACAATTTATAAATTTAGAACAATGTATGATGGTGTCGAAGGGTATCCTTTGACTTTATTAAATGATGCACGCATTACATTTATAGGAGATTTTTTACGTAGACTAAATTTGGATAATTTACCGCAGTTATTTAATGTGTTGCAAGGCGATATGAGTTTAGTTGGACCAAGACCAATGATACCAGAGTTGGTAAAACATTATACACAAGAGCAAAAACAATTATTATCTTTAAAGCCAGGCTTGGTTAGTTTGGGTAAATTATATTATCGTGATATTGAGATAGTGTCAGGTAGTTATGAAGATGTTTTAGCATTTCATATTAATATTTTGATTCCTAAAAGAAGTAGTTTTGATTTGGGTTATTTGCAAAAACAGTCTCTTTATTTTGACTTTAAGGTTTTGTTTTTAAGTTGTTTGACATCTGTTTTGTATCAGGGTGGCGGTAATGCACATTCATTGATTTTGCGAAATAGACGGTATTTTATTTTGGCTATTCAATTATTGATAGCGGTATTTGTTTATTCAGTTGTGTATCATTTGCGTTACGACTGGGTCATGCCAAAGGAGAGATTATTTCGTTTATATCGAACCTTGCCCATTGCGGTTTTGCTACAGTTGATTTCGACAACTATTTATCGCCTAAATGAGGGGTATTGGCGCGAGACGGAGTTTTCGGATTTAATTAGATTATTAAAAGCTATGATAACAACGGCATTGCTATTTGTTGGTGTTGAGTTTTTCTTTTTAGATAGAAGTTATCCAACTGGTGTCATTATTATTTATTCATTGTTTCTATTTGTTTTTTTGGCAGGCTTACGATATTCAGCGCGTATTATAAGGGAGGCTTTATATGATATATATCCCGAAGCTAAAAAGAAAATATTAATATACGGTGTCAATGAGGCCAGTTTGCAATTAATGAAATCAATTAAACGCAATCCAGATACGCCTTATCATGTGATTGCAATAATTTCATCTGGCAAAGATAAGCCAAAAGGTAATTGGCACGGTTGTCCAATTATTAGTTGTGGTGATAAATTAGATGAGTTTTTAGAAGAATACGAAGCTTCTTTTATCATTGATTGTTCTGAAGATAGAGGTGATTTAGGTGCTTTAATTAGGCAGGCTGCTGCGCATGGTTTAAAGGTAAAAACAATGCCATCATTAACAGAGGTTATCGAGGGTAAACAGCAACCTGGTTTTTTACGTGATGTGCGTTGTGAAGATTTATTAATGCGTCGTGAAATAGAAGTGGATCAAGCTTTATTGTCAGATGTTTATAAAGATAAGGTGATTTTGATTACAGGTGGTGGAGGTTCTATTGGCTCAGAACTTGCACGTCAGATTAGCCGTTGGAAACCTAAGTGTCTTTATATTTTAGACAAGGATGAGACTTTACTTTATGAAGTAGAGATGGATTTTAGACATAAATATCATTTTTCAGATTTTGAGTTAATAATAGCTGATATTCAACAGCGTGAAAGATTATTTGATGTATTGCAAAGTGTCAGGCCAGATATTGTAATTCATGCTGCGGCATATAAACACGTGCCATTAATGGAAAAATTTCCACAACAAGCCTTTGCCAATAATGTGATTGGTTCGACTAATTTATTAGATGCGTCACAAGCGGCTGGTGTGAAAAGATTTATTTTAATTTCTACTGATAAAGCGGTGGCTTCTACTAATGTAATGGGTGCTACAAAAGCTTTGACTGAACGGGTTTTATTTGAATGTTTTGCAACAAAGTATGATATGAAGTGTATGGCAGTGAGATTTGGCAATGTTTTGGGAAGTAGAGGATCGGTTATTCCGTTGTTTCAAAAGCAAATAGATTCTGGTGGTCCAATCACTGTTACTGATGAAAAAGTAGAGCGATATTTTATGTCTATTCCCGAGGCTGCACAATTGGTTTTGCAAGCAGGAGCTATGGGCAAGGGTAGTGAATTATTTATTTTAAAAATGGGCGAGTCTGTAAAAATAGTTGAATTAGCCAAGCGTTTAATTGAAATTAACGGATTGCGCCCCAATGTTGATATTCAAATAGAATATGCTGGTTTACGTCCCGGAGAAAAATTAATCGAAGAGCTGTTAACAGATGTAGAGGGTTCAAAAACAACATCTCACCATCAAATATTAGTGGTGGATAAATCTACTCCAATCATAAAAGAAGATTTAATTAGGATGATTGATTCTCGTCGTAAGGATATTTTAAATGCAAGTGCCAATGAAATAGTCAAAGAATTAAAGACATGGGTAAGTGATTATCGTCCTAATAGAGATGGGTATGTCTAGGCTTCGACTACTTGTGATTAGTTATGAATTATATAATCATACATCAGTAGGAAATTGTGCGCGTAAAATTATTAATGCTTTATTGCATAATGATATTAATATTACTGTTTTGACAAGACCAGTAGATGAAAATAGCAGGGTTTTAGGCAATGGTTGTTTGGTTAATAATCAATGTCAGCATATATATTCTCCATTAAATACTAACGTATTATTTAAACCTTATAGGTGGCTTAAATATTCGGCTCCAATGGTTATTAGAAAGTTTGTAAGCTATATTGATAATATATTTTTACGTAAATATTTATTTGATTTTTGGAGTTATAAGTGGTGCCAAAATAGTGTTAAATTGGCAGAAAATTTAGAATATGACCTATTGTTGTCGATTTCTGTACCACAGCAAAGTCATGAAGTAGCATATCAATTAAAATGTAAAAACAAAAAACCTTGGGTTGCGTATTTTTCTGATCCATGGCCATCATTTTGTAATCTTCCTATACATAATTGGCAAAGTAAACCGCTAAATAAAAATTTTGCTAATATGTTAGAGCGTCATATTAATAAGGCAGATTTGTTGGCAATTACTAATCAAAGAATGTCTAAACAAATGGCTTTATATTTTAAAGATAGTTGGTTGCATTCTAAAGTGCATATATTGCCACATATTATTGATGGGTACAAAAGTGATGTGCAAACAGCAAATATGGTTTTGGAAAACTCGTATGCAGAAGGCGGATGCTTAAATATTGTTCATGCGGGGACTTTATCAAAAATGGCAAGAGGTGTTTACCCATTGATGTTTCGTGAGTTTTTAGAAGGCTTTTCAAAGGCTATAAAAAAACATAATCTTGATAGCAATAGAATTAAATTAAAATTTGTTGGAACTTTGGCAGAACCAGATTTAGATACATATTTAAAAGAACTAGAATTGGAACAATATTTTGAATTAATTCCCAGGCAAAACTATAAGCAAACAGAGAATATATTAGCTAAGGCTGATATTTTGTTAGTAGTTGAAACTCAATCAGATAATGGTATTTATTTGTTATCTAAAATCACAGATTATTTATCTTATGAAAAACCAATTGCTTTTATTTCTCCGTTGAATGGTGCGACAAGAGATATATTGCCTATGTTAAAATTTGTAGCTGAGCCAGGTAATGTTAATGCTATATTTACAATGTGGGATAAATTATTAACCAAATGGTCACAACAACAAATAGTTAGTGAAATTATATCTAGGCAAGATGTAGAGCATTTAAGTTCAGAATATATAGGCAAAAAATTATTTAACAAAATTAAGGGTTTAAAAAATGTCAATATTTAAGCGTTTGTTAAAAATTTGTCGATTATTCCCAAAGGCACTACAATTTAGGGTTAAAATTTTAATGGTGGGTATGTTGTGTGTTGCTGCTGTAGAGTTAATAGGTGTTGGATCTATAGTACCTTTTATTATTTTAATTTCAAAACCAGAAAAAATGTTAAGCAATCAATGGTGCTTAGCTGTGTTTGATTTTTTTAATATTACAACTACAGGTGAGGTGGTAGTATTTGCCAGTATTAGTTTTTTGGTGTTAATGTTTTTAGTAAATATTTTTAAAATGATTTTGCTGTATTTGGTGTCTTTGGTAGGCGGTGGCATAAGAGTGCATATATTTAATAGTCTGTTTAAATATTATATGTATCAAAATTATTTATATCATGCTCTGCATAATAGCACGAATTTAAGAGAGAATATTTTAACTTTAGGTGCAAGGGTAACTATTTCTTTGCAATCTCAGTTTGATATTATTGTTAAGATATGTCTATCGATGTTTATTGTCTTGGGTTTATTGGCAGTTAATCCAACTACTGTAATAGTGGCTAGTATTTTTTTTTGTACAGTTTATTATGTTGTGCAAATATATACCAAAAAACGTAGTCAAGAATATGGTGTTATTACGGCAAGAAGTTCATTAATTGTTAGTAAATCTATTCATGAAGGCTTAACTGGAATACAAGATATAAAACTAGCATCAAAAGAAGAGGTTTTTATTAATAAATTTAAAAATGCTTTGCAAGAATCATTATTGGCAAACATATTGGTTGTGTTATTTAAACAGATACCACGTTATTTTGTTGAATGGATTATTTTATTGCTTTTTGTTTTATTTATTTTTGTTGAATATTCAAAGGGTTCTAATTTGCAAGAAATAATGCCTGTTTTGTCATTATATGTATTGGCAGGTATGCGTATTTTGCCAAGTTTTCAAGATATATATGTTAAATTAACAACGATTAGAAATTTTGAAAGTGCTTTTTCAGATTTGGGTGAAGAGCTTTATGATGCGTTAAAGTTTAATCAAAATGATGATAATTTAGATAATATAATTCAGCAAAAAATAAAATTTAACTCTCAGATAAGCTTGCAAAATATTGATTTTGCATACCCTGGTAATCAAGGTAAAAAAGTTTTAGATTCTATATCTATAACAATCCAAAAAAACACTTCAATTGGATTTGTTGGTCAAAGCGGATCGGGTAAGTCAACGGCTACATATTTATTGGCAGGTTTAATTGATTCCAATAATGGTTGTATTAAGATAGACGAAACAATACTGCGTAAGGATAATGTTAAGAATTGGCAAGCTCAGATAGGTTATGTGCCACAGATGATTTTTTTATCTGATTCATCAATACTAGAAAATATTGCCTTTGGAATTAGTCCAAATAAAATAAATTTACAAAAAGTGAAAGAGGCGGCAGAAAAAGCAGAGTTATTAGAGTTTGTAAATGAGTTGCCAGAAAAATTTGAAACTTTAGTTGGTGAAAGTGGGGTGCGTTTAAGCGGTGGTCAGCGTCAACGTATTGGTATTGCTAGGGCTTTATATCATAATCCAGAAGTTCTTGTTTTTGATGAGGCCACGTCTGCCTTAGATGGTGAAACGGAACAGGCAATTATGGATACAATGGAGCGTTTTAATAAAGAGAAAACTTTGATTTTGGTTGCACATAGATTTACTACAGTAAAAAGTTGTGATGTCATTTATTTCTTTGATAAGGGTAAGGTGGTTGATAGCGGAACGTATGAAGAAGTTTTAAGTAGAAATGCTAAATTACGCAGAATGGCTGGTCAAACTCAAGAGGACGAAAACAATTAAATGGCTATTAAAGTTATGCTTATTGCCAATTATGATTTGTCTTTTTTAGCTAAGCAACTAAAGAGCAATCGATGGCAGTGGGACGATATAAATTTTTCTATCGACTATGATAGTGATGTAAATGAAATCGCCGAATGCGATTTTTTGATAGTAATTAATTACCCTACCAAGCCAATTAAAATTAGGTGTCGTAAAGGAGGGGCATGGTTGTTTTCTCAAGAACCGCCTGATGTATCAAATAAATTTCATCAAAAGTCTTACCAGTATTTTGATCGTGTTTACCAGTTTGATAAAGATTGTAAAATTAATTCTTATGGTTATCAAACAGCTTTGCCTTGGTTTGTTACTAAAAGTTATAATCAATTAATAAATTATAATTTTGATGTGTCTATAAAAACAAAACGGTTAAGTTGGGTAACTTCTAATAAAAATAATTTTCAAGGTCATAGATTGCGTTTGGCATTTTTAGATAAATTAAGAAAATCAGATGTTAATTTTGATTTGTTTGGTAGTGGTTTTGAATTGATTAGCAATAAAGAAGATGCTTTATTGCCATATAAATATTCAATTGCGGTTGAAAATGCATCAATTGATGATTATTGGACCGAAAAAATAGCCGATTGTTTTTTGTCTTATTGTATGCCTCTTTATTTTGGAGCTACAAATATTTGTAAATATTTTCCTGATGGTTCTTATGTTTGGATTGATATTACAAATCCTCAGCAAGCTATAAAAAAAATAAAACAAGTTATATACTCAGATTTATGGCTATCTAATTTAGAGGCTATAATTAAAGCTAGGGAGCTTGTTTTAAATAAATATCAAATGTTTCCACATATTGAATATTTAATTTCAAATAGTCAGGATATATGTAATAATAAAATAATCACTTATGATATTCCTAAGAATGTAAAGCCTGTAGGATTGGTAAAGACTTTAAAAAAAATAGGAGCTAAATTTAAATTATTTTTTAATCGGGTTGTGCATGAGTAGTAATAATTATTGTAAAATTGTAAAGCAACAACCATTTGTGAGTGATGGTATTTTAATAATAAATAGATTTAAAAATTGTCATATAAGTCAAGAGTCTTTGTTGTTCTTGTTGGAAAGTTTACCATGGTATTCAATGCGTGGTATTTATAATCATAAAATAATAAAAAAATTAATATAGTGCTTTGAAATGTATGTTAAAAAAATCGTAAATGATATTTTGTTTTTAAAAAATTTAAAAGAGTAGCAGTATGAGCGTTGAAATTATCGCTGAAGTTGGACAAGCCCACGAAGGAAGCCTAGGTATTTTGCATTCTTATATTGATGCTTTGGCTCAAACTGGTGTTGATACTATTAAGTTTCAAACACATATAGCCGAGGCAGAAAGCAGTATTTACGAGCCTTTTAGAGTTAAGTTTTCTTATGTAGATAAGACTCGTTATGATTATTGGCAACGCATGGAGTTTAGTCTTACACAATGGCAAGGTATTAAACAGCATTGTCAAGATGTTGGATTAAAATTTTTAAGTTCACCATTTTCTAACAAGGCAGTAGATTTGTTGGAAAAACTAGATGTACAAAGATATAAAATAGGCTCAGGTGAAACCAATAATCTTTTGATGTTAGATAAAATTGTAAAAACAGGTAAAGACATTATTGTCTCAACAGGTATGAGTAGTTTTTCTGAAATTGACAAAACATTGTCATATCTTAATGATTTTGGAAATCAAGTTAGTATTATGCAATGCACAACAAAATATCCAACTGAGCCAGAAGACATAGGTTTAAATGTGATAGGAGAATTGCAAAAAAGATATAATTTACCTGTTGGTTTTTCAGATCATTCTGGCAAAATTTTTGCTTCTTTAGCAGCAGTATCTTTAGGTGCCGATATTATAGAGGTACATAGTGTTTTTGATAAACAAATGTTTGGTCCCGATAGTAAATCATCGTTAACTATGTCTGATATTAAGCAATTAGTTGATGGGGTTAGATTTATAGAAGCGAGTTTATCATCTAAAGTTGATAAGGGTGATAATACTGGTTTTGCTGATTTAAAACACATTTTTGAAAAAACTTTGGCGATTAATAAAAACAAACAAATGGGGCAGTTGATAGAACTTGATGATTTAGAAGCTAAAAAACCAGCCAATAAGGGCATTAGCGCTAGTGATTATAAGATGGTTGTAGGTAAAAAATTAAATTGTAATTTAAACCAATGGGATTTTATAACGGGGGATATGTTTGATGACTAAAAAGAAAGTTTGTGTTGTAGTAACAGCGCGACCTAGTTATTCGCGTATAAAAACGGCTCTTTTAGCCATAAAAAGCCACCCTAATTTAGAATTACAATTAGTTGTTGCAGGTTCGGCATTATTGGATAGATATGGCGATGCAAGTAAGGTCATAGAGGCGGATGGATTTACGATTATCGAACGCGTTTATAATGTGTTGGAAGGTGAAAATCCTACAATAATGTCTAAGACTACGGGTATTGCTTTGATGGAATTATCAACGACATTTTATAATTTAAAACCAGATATGGTAGTTAGTATTGCCGATAGATTTGAAACTATAGCTACTTCCATTGCTGCGGCATATCAGAATATCCCGCTTGTACATATTCAAGGCGGTGAAGTAACAGGAAATATAGATGAAAAAGTTCGCCATGCAAATACTAAATTGGCAGATTTGCATTTGGTAGCTTCTGAAGATGCTTATAACAGGGTCTTAAAAATGGGTGAATATAAAAGTAGCATTATTAATACGGGTTGTCCATCTATTGACTTAGCCAAAGATATTTTAAATGAGGATTCATCACAGTTTAACCCTTTTGATTGTTATCACGGTGTGGGTAAAATTAAAAATTGGCAGGATGGTTATCTGGTTGGATTACAACATCCTGTTACAACGGAATTTGGTAAATCACGAGAACATATTGTGCATACATTGCAGGCGATAAAAGATTTGGATATACCAACTTTTTGGTTTTGGCCTAATGTAGATGCTGGTGCCGATGGTACATCAAAGGGGATTCGCGTGTTTAGAGAAGAAGAAAAACCAGATAATATTTATTTTTATAAAAATATGCAGCCGTTAGATTTTTTGCGTTTAATTAAAAATGCTAAATGTTTGGTTGGTAATTCTAGTGTAGGAATCAGAGAAAGTTCATTTTTGGGTGTACCTGTTGTTAATATCGGCAGTAGGCAATCGGGCAGGTTGCGAGGTAAAAACGTTATGGATTGTGGGTATGATATTGCAGAGATTAAAAATAGTATTAAGCAACAGTTAAAGCATAAAAGTTATGAGTCTCAACATATATATGGCAATGGAATGGCTGGGCAAAAAATAGCTGAAGAATTAGCAAGATTTGAAGGACAATCACATAAGGTTATAACTTATTAATGAAAATTTTAACTATAATACCAGCACGAGGAGGTTCTCAGGGGGTTAAAGATAAAAACATTATTGATGTATGCGGTAAGCCATTGATTGCTTATTCTATTGAACAAGCCAATATGTTAAAAGAAGCTGGCTTAGTTGATACGGTAATTGTATCAACAGATTCTAAAAAAATAGCTAATGTATCAAAGGATTACGGTGCAGAAGTACCTTTTTTACGTCCTGATGAATTGTCTTCTAATACTGCTAAATCAATCGATTTTTATTTGCACGCATTAGATTTTTATGCCAGTCAAAATATATATTTTGATGCTGTGTTATTATTGCAACCAACATCGCCACAAAGAAATTTTAATATTTTAAAAGATAGCATTAATATTTTTACCAGTGGTAAAGCCGATAGTTTATTAAGCGTATATCGTGAAGAATATATTAACGATTTAGTAATGTATCGAGGGGATGAAAAGTCTAAATGTTTGACCCCAGTAAATATTAATCATAATAAAGGGGTTCGTCGTCAAAATCATGGTTCTATTTTTGTTCGTAACGGTTCAATTTATTTAACTAACACAAGTTATATTTTAGATAAAAAAATGATTATATGCGATAATCCTTTATTTGTAGAAATGAAAAAAAGTGATTCTATTAATATTGATACTTATGAGGATTTAACTTTGTTAAGGAAAGTATTATGCGTATAGGCGTATTGGAGTCTGAAGGTTATTCTTCAAAAGCTATAGATGTTTACTCTAAATTTGCAAAGATAGATTTTTTTAAAAACGGTAATATTATTGATTTTATTGCCGACAAGGATGTCTTGGTCGTAAGACTAAAATATAAGTTAGATTCCAAAGTTTTGTTTTGTGCTAAAAATTTAAAATTTATTTGTTCTCCAACGACAGGCCTAAATCATATTGATTTAGATTATACATCTGCCAATAAAATTGAGGTAATATCTTTAAAAAATGAAATAGCTTTTTTAAATACGATAAGAGCTACTCCAGAGCATAGTTTTGGTTTGTTGCTGTCATTGTTAAGAAATTATAAAAAAGCTTTTTTAAATACAGAAAACACTAATTGGGATAGAAATTTATATATAGGTACAGAATTGTATGCTAAAAAAGTTGCCATTGTAGGATTGGGTCGGGTCGGTAGTTTGTTGGCCAATTACTGTAGTGCTTTTGGGGCTAAGGTTAAATATTTTGATATTGATGCAAAAAAAACAAGTGCGGTTGCAACGCGTACTCCAAATTTGCAACAACTATTACATAACGCAGAAATTGTATTTTTAACAGTTTCTTATAGCAGGAATAATCATCAATTTTTTAATGCAGAGATGATAGATTGTTTAGAAAATTGTTATTTTATCAATACTGCCAGGGCTGAATTGTTAGACGAAGAATATTTACTTGCAAAAGCTAAAAATAATTTTTTTGCGGGATTGGCTATTGATGTAATACAAGATGAAACTAATGAAAATAACAGGTTAAAAGATTTTTTAGAATTAACTAAGAAAAATAATATTATAATTACTCCTCATATAGCAGGTGCAACATGGGAGTCAATGCGTAGAACAGAAGAATTTATAGCAGACAAATTAAATCAAAGGTTAAGGAGCTGTATATGATTGCTGTATATGGTAAGGTTAAAAGAAAAATACAAGAAAATTATTTTCCATTAGTTCAAGATGGTAATTCTTATCATGTGCGTTCTAAAAAGTTAATTAAGTCTTTTACATCGGACGATAATTTCCCATATTTGGTTAGTTTTCCAAGAACTGGCAGTCATTGGCTAAGGCAGTTAATGGAAATAGTGTTCGAAATCCCGTCATTAACCAGAATATTTTTTGAACCCAAAACGGATAAATTTACCTGTTATCATGTACATGATGTTGGTTTAAACGAAAAAGCTAAAAGAGTGATTTATTTATACAGAAATCCAGTGGATACTATTTACTCGACCATGCAGTATCATAAAGAAGATATGAACGATAAAGTTAGGATTTCTTATTATACAGCATTATACGGTCAACATCTGGCAAAATGGTTAATCTTAGAGGACTTTTCAGAAGATAAATTAATATTAACTTATGAGGGTTTAAAAGATGATATTTTTGGGCAATTCAAAAAGATAGCTAGTTTTTTAAATTTAAAAAGTGATGAAAGTAGGATAAAATTAGCACAACAGAAGGTTTCAAAAAAATCACTTAGTGGGAAGGGTCTTTCTGATAAGCAAATTGTTAATATTTCTGAGGAGTACCAACAAATGAAAGAAGATTTTGTGGATAAATATTCCGATTTTATTTTGGAGCTTACTTTGGCTCAACATCCAGATATGATAAATATGGGGTTTAAATGAAAGTTGTTATTTTAGCTGGTGGTTTTGGTACACGATTAAGCGAAGAAACTTCTACGGTACCAAAACCAATGGTTGAAATTGGTGGTAAGCCTATTATTTGGCATATTATGAAAAGTTATAGCATATATGGCTTTAACGAGTTTATTATCTTGTTAGGTTATAAGGGCTATATGATTAAAGAATATTTTGCTAATTATTTTTTACATCAAAGCGATGTTACTATAGATTTAGCTAATAATAATATGCAGGTGCATGACAATAGTAGTGAACCTTGGAAGGTTACTCTTTTAGAAACAGGTATCGATACTCAAACTGGTGGACGCATTTTAAAGGCAAAACCATATATAGGCGAAGAAAGTTTTATGCTTACTTATGGGGATGGTGTTTCAGATATTAATATTGTTGAGTTAATTAAATTTCATAAAGCGCATGGAAAAATTGCTACGGTTAGTTCTATACAGCCAGATGGTAGATTTGGCACGATTTCTGCGAAAGACGGAGGTAGAATTGAATCTTTTAAAGAAAAACCAGTGGAAACTAATTTTTGGATCAATGCTGGTTTTTTTGTGTGCCATCCACAAATTTTTGATTATTTTGACAATTCTGATCAGCTTGTATTTGAAAAATCACCCATAGAAAATCTGGTTAAAGATGGTGAACTTTTTGCTTATAAACATACAGGTTTTTGGAAATGTATGGATACACTTAGAGATAAAACCAGTTTATGTGCTTTATGGGATTCAGGTAAAGCGCCGTGGAAAAAATGGTAAATAATTTAGTAGATTTAAATCTGTTTGGTGGTGCCTATAAAAACACTCGTGTTTTAGTTACAGGAGATACAGGTTTTAAGGGCGCTTGGCTCGTTAAGTGGCTTGAAATGATGGGGGCAGATATATGTGGTTATGCACAAGACTATATATCTTTACCCAATCATCATAAATTGTTAAATCTAAAATATCATACTATTATAGCGGATGTTAATGATTTTGATTTTTTGTTAAAAACTATCGATGAATTTAAACCACAAATTATTTTTCATTTAGCTGCACAAGCATTAGTAAGACAGTCTTATAAACAGCCTTTAACAACTTTTCAAACAAATATTATGGGTACAGCCAATATTTTAGAGGCTTCTAGGCTTAGTAATTGTGTTAAGGCTGTCGTCAATATAACAAGTGATAAATGTTATCAAAACAATGAATGGGTTTGGGGTTATAAGGAAACAGACGCTATGGGAGGCTTTGATCCTTATAGCGCTTCAAAGGGCTGTTCAGAATTAATAACATCATCTTATCGTAATGCTTTTGGTTCGGATGAATTTTTAATAGCTTCATGCAGGGCTGGAAATGTAATAGGTGGTGGGGACTGGGCAGAAGATAGATTGATTCCAGATATGATTAAAGCTTTGCAGTCTGGTAAAACCACAATTATTAGAAGCCCACAATCTACTAGACCTTGGCAACATGTATTAGAACCATTAAGTGGTTATTTATTGGTTGGGCAAAAATTATTAGCAAGTCAAAAAAACTTTGCCGAAGGTTGGAATTTTGGACCATCTAGTTTGTCGCAAATTTCAGTGGCTAAGATTTCATCAATGCTTAAAGACTTATGGAATTTTAAAATTGAATTTAAACCAGATTGCGATGCTCCACATGAGGCTTGCTTATTAAAATTGGATTGCGCCAAAGCCAATACTTTTTTGCATTGGTATCCTATTTGGGATATTAACAAAACTTTGTCTGCTACGGTGCAATGGTATAAAACATATATGCAAGAAAATAAGATACTAACAGCTCAACAAATAGCTGATTATGTTGCAGATGCTCGCAATTTAAAAATGACTTGGTGTTGCGATGAAGCTTAATAAAACATTTTTGGAAGATGTTTTTATTTTAGAACCAGATTATTTTACAGATGAGCGAGGCGGATTTGCTAGATTGTATTGTCAACAAGAATTGTCTAAGTTTTATCCAGGACTAGAAATCAAGCAAATTAATCATTCTATTAATAGA
The DNA here is from genome assembly GCA_027063065.1 of Planctomycetota bacterium. Classification (GTDB taxonomy): domain Bacteria; phylum Planctomycetota; class JAMOSO01; order JAMOSO01; family JAMOSO01; genus JAMOSO01. The sequence continues at coordinate 43,591 of JAMOSO010000023.1, forward strand.
TTAGCGGGTACAATTAGGGGGATGCATTTTCAATATCCACCCAACGATGAAATTAAATTTGTTAAATGTACCAAGGGCGCTGTATTAGATGTAGTAGTAGATATAAGAAAGGGTTCTAAAACATTTTTAAAATATTTGGCAGTAGAATTAACATCAAACAACAATAAAATGCTATGTATACCCAAGGGCGTGGCGCATGGGTTTCAAACGTTGCAAGACGATACTGAATTACTGTATTTACATTCGGCATTTTATACGCCAAATAATGAAGGTGGTTTAAACTTTGGTGATTCTAAATTAAATATTGATTGGGTTTTGCCTGTGCAAAATATTTCAGAACGTGATTTAAATTTTAAGATGTTAGAAGATTCTTTTAAGGGGATATAATGAGGTGTAGGTTTTGCAATAATGACTTAAATTATGTTTTTGCAGATTTAAAAGAAGCACCTTTGTCTAATTCTTATTTAGATAAAGCAAGTTTATTGAAACAAGAAGAAAAGCTACCTTTAAAGATTTTTGTGTGTCAAAAATGTTGGTTGGTGCAAGTTGATGAAATGAAAAAGACTGAGGAAATTTTTGATAATTCTTATGCATATTTTAGTTCTATGTCACAGTCGTGGTTGCAACATAGTCAAGAATATGTCTCGATGATAATAGATTATTTAAACCTAAATCAAGACTCGTTGGTTACAGAAATAGCCTCCAATGACGGTTATTTATTACAATACATGCAACAAGCAGGTATACCGTGTTTTGGTATTGAGCCTACTTCAAGTACAGCCAATGTAGCTAAACAAAAAGGTATAAAAGTTGTTGAAGATTTTTTTGGTACACGTTTAGCTAATCAATTATTAGAGAGTGGCAAAGCAAGTGATTTGATTTTGGGAAATAATGTTTTAGCACACGTTCCTAATATTAAAGATTTTGTGCAAGGTTTAAAATTGTTATTAAAACCACAAGGCACTATAACTTTAGAGTTTCCTCATTTATTAAATTTAATCAAATATAATCAATTTGATACTATATATCACGAGCATTTCTCTTATTTGTCTATATTAGCCGTTACACAAATATTTAATGCCTGTGGTTTGGATATATATAATGTCGAAAAATTGTCTACTCACGGTGGTTCTGTACGTATTTATGTATGTCATAAGAAAATCTTTGCACAAAATCCAAATGTTGCAGATATTATAGAAGAAGAAAAAAACTTTGGTTTAAATACTTTGCAAACCTATTTAAAATTTCAAAATAAAATTGAAAAAGTAAAAAAGGATTTTTGCGATTTTTTAAATTTGCATAAAGATAAAAAAATAATTGCGTATGGAGCAGCAGCAAAGGGTAATACCTTGTTAAATTATTGTGAAGTTAAAGCAGATATCATTGATTTTGTTGTTGATAAAGCACCATCTAAAATTAATAAATATTTGCCTGGTTCACATATCCCAATCGTAGAAGAAGAACAAATTTTAAAATTAAAACCAGATTATATTATTATTTTGCCATGGAATATTTTTGACGAAATAACAGAACAATTAACTTATGCAAAACAATGGGGTGCTAAATTTGTATGTGCAATCCCCGAGATTAAAATTGAAGGATAAATTATGACAGCAAAGTATGAACCACGAATCACTTTAAAAGGTAGAACAAAGTTAGAGACGGTTATCCCTTTAGCAACCCCATTTATTATATTTGTAGACCCTTCTAGCAGTTGTAATTTTAAATGCACATTTTGCCCGACTGGCAATCCAGAAAGTTTAAAAAATACGGGCAGAGTTAATAAAATTTTAAATTTCGATTTATATAAAAAAATAGTGGATGATTTAGATCAATTTGCAGATCCTATTAAAGTTTTAAGATTGTACAAAGATGGTGAGCCGTTTTTAAACCCGCATTTAGCAGATATGGTTAAGTATGCAAAAAACTCTGGCAGAGTAGGCTTTATTGATACTACTACAAATGGTTCATTATTAACCCCAGAAAAAGTAATGCCTGTAATCGAGGCGGGTATCAATCAAATTAATATATCTTTAGACGGTATGAGTGATGAACAGTTTTTAGAATTTACACGTACTAAAGTAAATTTTAAGAAGTTTATTAAAAATATAGAATATCTATATAAAAACAAGGGAGAGTGCAAAATATTAATTAAAACAGTCAATGAATTATTGAACGATAAAACACGTCAATTGTTTTTGGATACCTTTTCACCAATTGTCGATAAAATTTTTATCGAAAACATAGCTCCTTGTTGGCCTGATTTTGAATTAGAAAATTTAATGGATGTGGAAATTACAAAAGGCATTTATGGGCAAGACATTAAAGAAATAGATGTATGCCCTTATGTTTTTTATCAGATTTCTATTAATGCAGACGGTAAAGCTAGTTTATGTTTTTTAGATTGGGGACATAATTATATAGTTGGAGACACTAATACGCAAAGTTTAAAAGAAATTTGGCATTCAGATGAAATATATAATTATCAATATAAATTTCTTAAAGGTGAACGTAAAAATGTGGAATTTTGTAAAGACTGTAGCCAATTATCACATTGTTTGCCCGATAATATAGATCCTTTTAAAGAAGACTTATTAAAAAAATTAATAGCTTCTAAACAAATGAGGCAAAACAATGAAAGCTAAAAAAGAATCTAAATTAAATTTAAAAGACAGGGTAGCATTGCAAGATGTTATCCCCATATCTACACCATATTTGCTTTATTTAGATCCGTCTAGTGCATGTAATTTTCAATGTAAATTTTGTCCATCAGGACATAGCAATCTAGTTAAAGGTGCCAATTATAAGCGTTCTATTTTAGATTTTAATTTATTTAAAAAGATTATTGATTCTTTGGCAGAGTTTGATGAACCGATAAAAGTGATGCGGATGAATAAGATTGGTGAGCCACTTTTAAATAAAGATATTGTCAAAATGATAAAGTACGCTAAAGATAGTGGTTATGTAAAGTATATTGATTTTGCTACTAACGGTTCTTTATTTGAGCAATCGCTTATGGCTGATTTGGTTTCCGTTGGTTTAGATAGGTTAAATATATCTATAGAGGGCGTAGATAGTGCTCAATATAAAAACACTTGCAATGTGCAAATAGACTTTGATGATTTAGTCGATAAAATTAAGTGGCTTTATGCGCATCGTCAAAACTGTGAAATTACAATTAAAATACCAAAAAATTATTTATCTAACCATGATGAAGAAAAATTTTACAAATTATTTGGTGATTGTTGTGATAAAATTTTTGTAGAAAATTTATCGGCAATTTGGCCAGAATTTGATATGCAAGAATATGCAGGCATTCAAACCGCCGAAGAAAGTCAATATGGTCAAGAGTTAAAAGCCAAGGATGTGTGTACTTTTATATTTTATTCAATGGCTATAAATGCTGATGGTACTGTGAGTGCCTGCTGTCCAGATTGGGCGCAAAAATTAAAAGTAGGCGACACTAAAACTCAAAGCTTAAAAGAAATTTGGAACTCAACAGAGTTTAATAACTTGCGGTTACAACACTTAAAATCACAACGTACTTTAAATACTGTGTGTAATGCCTGTGGACATATAAAATATTGTCAGGTAGATGATATCGATTTATATAAAGATAAATTATTAAATAAATTGGAACAACACATCAATGGATAATCAAAATAATAATTGTCATGCGTGTGGAATGCCTAAAACTCATTTATTTAATTGGTCATATTCTGGATTTGGAGATTCAATTTTTAATTATAAGGCCGAGTTTTATGACTGCAAACATTGTGGTTTAATATGTATTAATAATATTGATGATATGATTTTGTCAAAATTTTATGCGGAAGAATGTAATTATTTTGCCAATGCACATTTTGATATTAATGCGAAAAAGAATATAGAAAAGTTTCAATATTATAAAAATTTATTGGTTGAAGTAGGTGTCAATAATTTACCAATTACAGATATAGGTTGTGGTCGAGGTGGCTTTATTACTTGGTTGATGCAAAACAATTGGCAGTCAAAGTGTTGTGGTGTAGATGTTGATGTAAAAAGTTTACCAGACAATACTAAAAACAGTCCAAAATTTATTAATGGTTTTGCTAAGGATTTACCTTTTGAGAATAACTCTCAAAAAGTTTTGACATACTTTCACGTCTTTGAACATATTGTAGATACAGATGCAATTTTACAAGAGGCATATAGGGTTCTTGACGAAGATGGTATTATTGTTATCGAAGTGCCAGATGCACAAAATTATAGTAAAGAAAGTATTAATGGTGGTTTTTGGGTTAGCATTAGAGAGCATATATATCATTTTACATTTAAATCTTTGGTTGAGTTGTTAAATAAAAATGGGTTTTCAATTTTAACAATTAAACAAGATAGATTGCCAACTCCAGAATTTGATTATCAATCTTTAATTGTTGTAGCATCAAAGCAAAAACAACAAAAGTATATTTTTAAAAATATTAAAATTGATAATTCTGGTTTTTTTATATCATCCCAAGAGGATATAAAAAATAGTGCCAATAAAATTGTTGATAGGTCTAAACAGTATGATTCGGTTGTCTTTTGGGGTGTTTCTAATCAATTATTAAGTATTTTGCCTATTTTAGAACATAAAATAAACTTTACACTTTGCGATGCCAGTGAGCAAAAACAAGCATTAAAATATAAAAACAAGTTAATTTTATCACCTAATGATATTGATTACTCTAATTCTTTGCTTGTGGTATCTTCTTATTTGCATCGTCAGGCAATTAAATCTGCAGCAATTAAAATGGGTTGGGATGCTGGTTCTATAATAAACTTAGTGGAGTAAATAAAATGGGCAATATAGATTATACATCGGTAAAAATAGACGAAATAGTAAAATCATTAGCTCCAAAAGCTAAATCTTTAGAAGATGATTTTGCCAATGGGGTTGGCATATACGGTGCAGGTTTTTTGGGTACTTGGGCAGTAGATTATTTGCGTTCAATAGATGCAAAAATTAATTGCTTTATTGATAGAGATATCAATAAAAGTGACACATTTATTAAAAATATTAAAGTTATCACTCCAGATAAATTAAAGGAAAGTAGTGTTAAATCCATTTTTATTGCATCTCGTCATGTTGTCAAAGATGTAATAGATGATTTGGGTCAAGATAATTACAATATGATTTCCTTTGATGGTTATTTTATAGTAAAAAATTATCAACGTCTTTGTAAAATTAGAGATGGTCTATTGGAAGATGTAAAGTCTGTTGAGACATTTAATGCTATTTTATATTCAATGTTAACTAGTTCTTTGCAGAGTTGTTATGAAGTAATGGAAAAAGATATGTATTTTTCATTGCCTGAATTTAGTGGTACATTTGAAGAAACTTTTGTAGATGTGGGAGCTTTTGTTGGCGATTCGGTAGAAAGATTTATATGGGAAAACTTAGGTACTTTTAGACATATACATGCTTTTGAACCAGGTAAACGACAATTCTTTGCTATGCAAAAAAGAGTAGAACGTCTTTCGTTAGAGTGGGCGTTTGATATGGATAAAGTCTCTTTAAATAATATTGGTTTATCTTCGCAAGAATCACAAATGAATTGTACTTTTGAGGATGACTTTCCTATACGCCATGGATTAGTAGCTAGTGATGTTCAAGATGCAAATAAAAGTCAAAGCCTTGCTACTGTTTTAAGTTTAGATTCTTATTTAGGTGATAAAAAGGCAACATTTTTAAAAATAGATATTGAAGGTATGGAGATGGATTTTTTACGAGGAGCAGTAAAAACCATTACTGTCAATAAACCTAAGATAGCTATTTGCGTATATCATTATCCAAGCGATTTATATGAAATTGCTGAATTTATTAAAGATTTAGTACCAGAATATAAATTTAAAATTCGTCAACATGCACCTATTTTTGGTGATTTTGTATTATATTGTTATATATAGGTATAGTTTTGTTTGATTATTGCCCTGTTTGTAAATCTAAAAGCTTTAAAGCGTTAGGCAAGTTAAATTTTGCTTTACCTGACACTTATCCAATTGCTTCAAAACTTACTGTGTTACAATGTAATAAATGCGGTTTTGTAGGCAGTGATAGCTTAGCTAATAAAGATGATTATAATAATTATTATAGACAGATAACTTATAGCTCTAACTATACAGCTTTTGATTTAGATGATGATGAGATACAATATTTGGATGAAACAATAGCAATAATACAAAAGCATATTAATACTGATGATAAAATATTAGATATAGGTTGTGGTCTCTCGCATATTTTATCTGGTCTCAAAAATAATAAATATAAAAATTTATACGCATTAGATATGTCAAAAGAGTGTGTTAATTACTTTAAAGACACCTATCAGATTGATGCCATAGTTGGGGCAGTAGATAATATCCCATGTAATATAAAGCCTGATTTTATTATATTATCACATATTGTAGAGCATTTATTTGAGCTAGATAAACAATTACAATATTTGAAAGAACAATTATTAGAAGGTAAAAAAATATTTGTTGAAGTGCCAGACACGTCCAGATTTGAGGAGTTTGCTACTAACTTAGGTGAGCTTAGTTTTTTTTATTATACTCATTTATTGCATTTTGATGAGTTTCATTTGCAAAATGTTTTTGAAGCGAATGGTTTTACCATGTTAGAAAGTGGCAAGCGAGTAAGGGTAGAAAAGTGTGTAAAAATCCCATCTATTTGGGCTGTTTTTAGCAATGTTGATAAATATGTATTTAAGTGTAATTTTAATTTGGCAAATAAAATAGGCGTATGGTTTGATGATTTTGACTCTTATATATTTGATGATTTAGATAATTTGGTAAAAACTCAAAAACCTGTATATGTTTGGGGTATGGGTATGCATGCCCATTTTTTATTGGGTATGACTAAATTAAAAGATTGCAATATTGTGGCACTTTTAGATAAAAACCCAGATTTTAAAGGTACACATATTTGTGGTATGGAAATATTATCCAGCGATTTATTATATAATGCAACTGTAGATGATTGTGTTTTTATTTGTGCGCAAGTTAACCAGTCTAGTATGCGATTTTATTTAACAGAAACAGTGGGTTTTAAGGGTGAAATTATAACCATATAATTATAAGAGGATTATTATGAATGAAATACAACAGTTTAAACAAGAAGTAGCTCAAAATATTGAGTCTTTAGGTAAGGATAAAAAAAACAAAGAAAAGAGTATCGAATGGCTATGTCAAGTTAGTCAATATAATTACGCCTATAATTTTACATGGATGGGACGGCCAATTATTCAGGCTCCACAAGATTTGGTTGCCTTACAAGAAATAATTTATGAAGTTCAACCAGATTTAATTATTGAAACAGGGATTGCTCATGGTGGTTCACTCATATTTTATGCGTCTATGTTAGAGCTTATTGGCAAGGGAGAAGTTTTAGGTTTGGATATTGATATACGTAATCATAATTATGAAGAAATTATTAATCATCCGATGTACAAGCGAATAACCATGATAGAAGGTTCTAGCATAGATGAAAAAATAGCCGAAAAAGTTAAAACTTTTGCCAAGGGTAAAAAGAAAATATTAGTTAGTCTTGATTCTAATCATACCCATTCACATGTTTTAAAAGAATTACAGCTATATGCAGATTTGGTGTCTGTTGGTAGCTATTGTGTAGTGTTTGATACTTTGATTGAAGATATTCCAAAAGAGTTTTATGATGATAGAGAATGGGAGCCTAACAATAACCCAAAAACTGCTGTATGGGAGTTTTTAAAAGGGAATAAAAATTTTAAAATAGACAAGTCCATTGATTATAAAATTCAAATATCTGCTGCGCCAGATGGTTATTTAAAAAGGATACACTAGCAATACTTTATCTGTAATAGGCTTATTAATTAAATAGGTCTATTATAGATATAATTTTAATATTTGGATAACTACTTTCTATATTAGATTTGATAGTAGAATAAAAAACTGGCACTAGGACTATAATAGTATCGATATTCTTTTGATTAATAACTGATGGCGCATAAACTTTTTTGTTATTAATATGCATTAATTGTTTGTCAGTAGAAAGATCAATTAAATAAATATCTTCGTTATTTTTAACACTATTAGATGTGGTTAAAAATTCCATTGAATAATCAGCCATTCCCCAAAGGGCAATTTTATTGCCATTTGCAATTAATTTATCTAAATGCGTATCAATTGAGTTTATAATCGATTTTGGAACTGTCGTTGCCAGCTTTTCTTTACAGTTATGACATGTTACATAATTTAAAGAAAATAGGCTTACTGATTGCCATGTGTTTTTTTGATTGCAGTATTGACAATTTCCTTGTAAATCGCATTTGCCATTATTAATGGAAAGCAAAGTTGCATTATGTATTTTGGCATTTTCTTGTAATGGTAGCAAAGTTATTTTAGTTACTAACTCGCCCATTTCTTTGTTGGACATTTTTGAAACATTTATTGGTGGGCAACCTTCTTTTAAAAATGTAACAGGATTTTTTATAATATTATTTTTAAGCGCATATTTATATAAGCCAGTACCAGGATAAACTTTTATCATTTTCATAAATAGCCCATATCTTTGATTTTTTTTCCACCATTCAATGGTGTTATTTGCAGTTTGCGACGTTTCTGCAATATCACCAAATATAAAATTGCCTACTACGGGTATTTGTGCAGAATGTATTTTTTCTAGGGCGTTTTCAATTTGTTCGATAGTAACGCGTTTGTTCATACTTTTAAGAACTGATGGATCAGCACTTTCAACACCTATGCCAATTGAAGCACAATTAGCATTTTTTAAAAGTTGTAATACCTGATCGTTAATTCCATCTACTCTAAATGATGCGTTCCATGGAATATTGTACGCTTTTATTCTACGGCAAAATTCATCTACTCTGTCAATGGATTGTGAAAACAGCTCATCAGATATATACAAAAAGCCAACATTATATTTTGATGTTAATAAATCAATTTCTTTAAAAACTTCATCCATAGAGCGTTGGCGGTATGTTCTGCCAGAAGTGTGAAAACAGAAAGTGCAGGCAAAAGGGCAAGAGCGACTAGTGATAATCATTCCAGCACGATTGCAATTTAAGCCGTTAGTGCCTATGTTAGATACCTCTAAAAATTCTTTAAAATTAAAACCATCATAATCTGGCCATGGAATTTCATCTATTTTTTTTATGGCACGTCGGCTTTTGGTTATTTCAAAATCATTTTTATTTTTAAATATTATTCCATTGACCTCAGTAAAATTTTTGGCTGCATTTATATACTGACATAATTCAACGGTGGTTTCTTCGCCTTCTCCAATAACGCCATAATCCACTTCTAGAGCTAGCATAGCTGGTATTGGATCACCAGCAATTATGCCACCGCCACAAATAGAAATAATCTTGTTATTTGTTTTTTTGGCTATATTAAAAATTTGTTTTATTTCGCTATATTGTGGGGACATTCCACCAGATAAAACCACGTCTATTTTTTTTTTAATAATAGTTTTTTGAAGAGTTGCCATAGGATTTGTATGATGATTTAAATTTAAAGTTTCAACATTTAATCCAGCCTTTTTCATCGCAGAAGATATATATAATATTCCTAGCGGAAGAATATAGCTTTCGTTGGCATTGCTTCTCATAAGAGGCATTACAATAAGGTGATTGTTAGTTTCTTTGGGCATTATATTCCTTAATTAGATGTATTCTTTATCGGTTTAGCATATATTTTGCTTAACAATTATTTATATAGTTAAGCAAAATATTTAATTGTCGATATATATGCGACGGTATTAATAATCTAAAGGATTGATATGAGAATAATTAATAAAATAAAACGATTTTTGCGATTGTATTTGTTATTAGATAAACAACAGCGGGCAGTTAGCCGTTGGTTTGCCCATAAGGGCGATACAACATTGCGCTTAAATTATCAACTAGATAAAAATAGTGTGGTTTTTGATTTAGGTGGATATAAAGGTGATTTTGCTTATAAAATATACAATAGATATCATTGTATGATTTATGTTTTTGAACCAGTAAAAAAGTTTTATGAAGAGATTAAAATAAGATTTGCAAATAATGAAAAAGTAAAAGTTTTTAATTTCGGTTTATCTAATACAAATCAAATGATGCCAATAAATTTAGATGATGATGCTACATCTGTATATGCTGGCGATACAAAAAATAAAGAAGAAATAGAATTGCGCGATATAGATGCGTTTTTAAATGCAGAGAAAATAAGTCATATAGATTTGTTAAAAATCAATATAG
>JAMOSO010000024.1 GCA_027063065.1 Planctomycetota bacterium
GTTTATATCGCAAATAAAAGATTTGCACGATGCGGAGCTAGAAAAATTATCTTTAATGTTTAAATCACCAGTTGTTTTTGGGATTGTTTTAATTATATATTGCACAATATCGTTATGATTGTTAAAAGTAACAATATTGTATTGTTTTAACTTAGTGGAAAGGTTGTTATGTGGAAAAATTTATATAAATGTTGTTATATTGCTGTGTGTTTGTTTGTTGTTTCGTGTAATACTAATCGTGATAAATATGTATACGAAAATATCAAATTACCAAGTCATTTTGAGCATAAAGAAGCTGAAGTAAAAAAAATTAATTCAAATATGAGTTTAGCTCAATTGGTTAAATATGTTTTAGCTAATAATAAAAATATAAAACAAGCTGAACTTAGAATTATTAAATCTAGTTATTTAACTAAAATAAGTAAGTCAAGGTTTTTGCCAACCCTAGATTTACATATTGAAGCTATGCGTAGTAATAGACCTTCTAATTATCTTTTTAAGAGCATAGATCAATCATCATTGCAAGCAGGAGTTGATTTTAATAATCCTGGGATTATTGATAATTTTGGTACTGATTTAAGATTAAATTATAATTTGTATAATGGTGGTTTAGATTTATTAAATCAATGGCAGGCGCAAACAGGGTTGAGTTTACAAAGATTAAATTATCAAAGTCTTAGTAATACTTTAATCGCATCTGTTATTAATGCTTGGTATAATCTTAAAGCAGCAAATGATTATATATGTATTGCTCAAGAATCGGCCAAGACAATAAGTGTACAATTAAAGCATAGTCAAAAAAGATTTTCTGCTGGCGGGGATACCTTAAAAAGTGATATTTTAGCATTGCAAGTTAGACTTGCCCAAGCCGAAGAATCAATTTTATTAGCTAAAAATAACAAAGCATTATTAATGGCGTCATTAGCAACTTTAATGGGTTTAGATGCAGATCGACAAATTATTTTATCTGATGATGATAGTTTTTGTAATTATAAATATCCAAACGCTTATGAAATTGGTTTAAAGATAGCTTTACAAACACGGCCAGAATTAAAATCTTGGCATAAGAAAGTAGAATTGTCGGCTATAGAAAAAGAAAAAGCTCAATCAAGTTATATGCCAAAATTAAATTTAATGGGTAGTGTTGGATTTGATGATGCAGATATGAAGTATGATTTTTCTAATCAAAATTGGATGATAGCTTTGGGAGTCGATTGGAATATATTTAATGGTATGAGCAATTATAATAATTTAAAGTCGGCAAAAATAGCTTTAAAAGAAGCTTTGCGCGCTGATGAACAAGCTACTTTAATGGTACAATTAGACGTTAAAAAAGCATACTTAAATAAATTAGCTAGTATGGCACGCAAAAAAGTTACTAAAACAGCAATTAAGGCTTCCGCAGAAAATTTAAAATTAGTTCAATTACAATATCGTGAAGGTGCTGTAGATATAACTAGATATTTACAGGCAGAATTAGCTTTAACTAGTGCAAAGTTGCATAATGTTGAAGCGGGTTATGAATGTAAAAAAGCCTATGCTCAAATAATGCGTTCAATAGGTTTGTTTGCAAATAGGAGAATAAAATGATTATAAAAAAAATAATTTTACACACATTTACTTTTGGTATTTTGTTTTGCGCTTTTACAAATTCTGTTAAAGCTAAACAACATATCATAGAAGTAGATAATTTAATACCAACTAAAACTTTAAAAATTAGTTATATTAAAAAACCTCAATATTGCATAGCTGTCGGTAGTGTAAACGCTACAGAACATTGTTTTTTATCCGCTCGTATACCAGCACATATCGTTAAAATTAATATAACAGATGGTCAAGTTGTTAAAAAAAATCAAGTGTTAGCTGAACTTGACAACAGGATATATCTTGCTCGGTTAAATCAGGCAAAAAAAATTGTGGATGCTACTAAAGCGATGTTAGTTCAAGCAAATCAAACTAAGAAAAGAATAGAAAAACTTTACAATTCAGAGGTGGCCACTCAAAAGTCTTTAGAACAATCTCAGGCTAATCAATTGCGTTTAAAAGCAGATTACGAAAGAGCCTTGTTTGGACTTGATGAAGCTAAAACTTACTTAAGCTATACTAAAATCATTAGCCCTTATGATGGTGTTATTAAAAAATGTTTTGTTGAAGTTGGTGAAAATATCAATCCTGCTCAAAAGTTATTTGCAATATATAATCCATCTCAAATGCAGGCGGAAGTAAAGGTAGGTGAAAGTTTAATATCAAATATTAAAATAGGTGATGTTTTGACGGCAACAATAGCCAAACAAACCTATAATGTTACGGTTAATGAAATCTCACCAATAGTTAATCAGTTTTCTCGTAGTTTTTTAATAAAAGCTTTATTGCCAAAGAATATCAAATCAATTTTGCCAGGTGTTTATTGCAGTGTTAATATTTTATGTGGTAAAAATAATACTATTTTAGTGCCACTTAATTGTGTTAAAAGTACAGGACAATTAAGCACTGTTTTAGTAAAAAATAATCAAGGTATTTGGCAACGCAAATCTGTTAGGGTGGGACAAAAAACTAATAAACAGATAGAAATTTTATCTGGATTAAAAGAGGGTGATATTATTGGGGTAGATAATTATGCAAACAAATAATTCAATATTACCAAATGATGATAGACCAACAGGATTTCTTTCCAAAATTGTAGGAACATTTCTTGAAGGACAAATGGCTATAGTTTTAATTGTAGCCTCATTGGTATTAGGATTAGCTGCTATTTTTTTAACTGCCCGTGAAGAAGAACCGCAGATTGTTGTGCCTATGGCAGATGTGTTTGTGAGTTGTCCAGGTTCAAGTGCAAATGAAATAGAAAAATTAGTTACTACTCCTTTAGAAAAATACCTTTGGCAAATAGACGGTGTTGAACATGTGTATTCAGTTAGTAATCGCGGAGGGGCTGTGGTAACCGTAAGGTTTTTTGTAGGGGAAAACAGAGAAGATTCTTTAGTAAAGTTATATAATAAAATAAATTCACATATTCAATATGTTAACAATAATGTTGCAAATTGGTTGATAAAACCAGTTGAAATTGATGATGTACCGATAGTAACTGTAAGCTTGCATTCAACGGACGCCACCATGTATCAACTGCGCAGGGTTGCCGATGAAGTTGTAGCACGTTTAGAGCCAATTGAAAATATCTCGCGCACCAGAATAGTAGGGGGTAGTTTACGTCAGTTAAGGGTCGATATTAATCCAGATGCACTAAAGGCTTATGGACTAGATATAAAAGAAGTTCAGCAAATAATAAAGGCATCAAATACGGTTATAGATGCTGGCGAATTTATTCATAATAATAAAAACAATTTAATAAGCAGTGGAAAGTTTTTTAATGATTTAAATGAGGTTAAAAATGTAGTAGTAGGGGTCAAAAATATAACGCCTATATACTTAAAAGATATTGCTAAAGTATATGATGGGGCTCAAGAATTACATACATATACCCGAATAGGCTCTTTTGATTGGAAAGAAACTCAAAATGCAGTAACAATTGCCATAGCAAAAAAAAGAGGCACAAATGCTGTTACTGTCTCAAAAGATGTTTTAGAAAAACTGCATAATTTATCTCAAAATGTTATACCGACTAATATTCAATATACAATAACCCGCAATAACGGTGAACAGGCCGATCAAAATGTAAATAATTTATTAAGTTCATTGGTATTTGCTATGGTATCTGTAGTGGTGCTTTTGATTTTTACGTTAGGTTGGCGTGAAGGCTTAATCGTTGCGCTTGCCGTGCCTATTAGTTTTGCTTTAGCATTATTTGTTAATTATATAAGCGGATACACCATAAACCGAGTAACTTTATTTGCTTTAATTTTAACTTTAGGCTTAGTTGTAGACGACCCAATAACAAATGTTGATAATATACAAAGGCATATATTAAAAGGTAAACATAAGCCATTTAATGCAACATTGTGGGCTGTAAAAGAAGTGTTGCCACCAGTTATAATGTCGACAGTAGCAATTATTGTCAGTTTTTTACCTATGTTTTTTATAACTGGTATGATGGGGCCGTACATGGAGCCAATGGCTGTTAATGTGCCTTTAACAGTTACTATGTCTACTATTGCGGCGTTGTCAGTGGTGCCTTGGGCGGCATATAATCTGTTAAAGAAAAAATCTGGTTTAGCTAATTTAGAAAATGATAATTCTAATGGTAAAAATAAAACATCGTTTCTAAAAAAGATATATACATCATTTATGCAACCTTTATTAAACTCTGCTAAAAATAGGTGGGCATTGTTAGGCGCTATAGTTTTATTGTTGGGGTTTTCGGCTTTATTGGTTGTGATGCGCTTAGTTCCAATGAAGATGTTACCATTTGCCAATAAAGATACACTGCAATTGGTAATTGATATGCCAGAAGGCTCGTCATTAGAACTTACAGATGCTGTAGTAAGAGACTTTGAGCAATATTTATTGAAGCAACCTCAAATTGAAAGTTTTCAAAGTTATGTTGGTGTCAATAGTCCTATGGATTTTAACGGATTAGTGAGACATTATTATCTACGAAATCAACCTCACATTGCAGATATACATATTAATTTGATATCAAAAAAAATACGGCAAGAACAAAGTCATAATTTAGCATTATCTTGGCGTCACGATTTAGAAAAAATAGCTCAAAAACATAATGCTAAATTAGCTATTGTAGAACAACCTCCTGGCCCACCAGTTTTTGCGACTATTACTGCAGAAATTTATGGTAATTTACAATCGGCTTATGCAGATATTTTAAAGGGTGCCGATATAGTTAAAGCTAAAATGGTTAAAGAACCAGGTGTGTGTGATGTAAATTCAACTATCGAGGCCAAACATTTTAGATACGAATTTATAGTGGATAAAACTAAGGCGGCTTTACATGGCATCAGTATCTCAGATATAAATGCTAGTTTAGCTATGTTTGTTGGCGGTCTTAAGGCTGGAGATTTACACTTAGAAAATCAAAGAAATGCTGTGCCAATTTTTATTAGTTTAGCCAGAAAAGATAAGGCTCATTTACAGCAATTAAAACATATTAGTATTAAATCAAAAACAGGATTGTTAATAGATTTAAATGAGTTGGGATATTTTAAAAAGGTAATTGCTTCACAGCCTATATATCACAAAGATTTAAAAAGGGTTGCATTTGTAATGGCTGATACAGCTGGTCGTGCTCCAGGAGAATGTGTATTGGATTTGGCATCCTTTTTTAATAAAAATCCTTTACCTAATAATGTTCATATAAACTGGTCAGGTGAAGGAGAATGGAAAATTACTATCAGAGTTTTCAGAGACTTAGGCCTAGCCTTTGGAGCTGCAATGATTGGCATATATATATTACTTATTATACAGACAAGTTCTTTTATTATGCCATTAGTAATTATGAGTGCCATACCATTAACAGCTATCGGTATTATGCCAGGATTTTGGTTGTTAAATATTATAACTAATCATCCTATAGGCGGCTATGACACGCCTGTATTTTTTACAGCAACTGCAATGATTGGTATGATTGCTCTTGGTGGTATAGTTGTTAGAAATTCAATAGTTTTAATTGAATTTATCGAAGACAATTTAAAAACTGGGGCTACATTACAGGAAAGTATTTTAGACTCTGGAGTGGTCAGAATGCGACCTATTTTATTAACTGCAGCTACAACAGCACTAGGGGCAGTACCAATTACATTAGATCCGATTTTTTCTGGTTTAGCATGGTCATTGATATTTGGATTATTTGCCTCGACCGTTTTTACTCTTTTTGTAGTGCCAACTTTGTATTATATGATTTATAAAAAGGCTAAGATTAATTGATAACTACATATTGTTTTGCATATTGTAAAATTTTTTCAATAGACATATTGTTCTCGCGCATATTTTTTATGCTAGTTGCACCTGTTGATTTTGATAGTTTTTTGCCGTGTTTGTCTAGCACTAAAGGAAGGTGTAACCATTTAGGTATATGCCAGCCTAAAGCGTTATAAATCAGTATTTGTCTAGCAGTTGATAGTAATAAATCTTGCCCCCGTACAACTTCGGTAATTTGCATATAGTGGTCATCTGCCACTACTGCTAATTCATAAGTTGGGCTATTGTCTTTACGCCAAATTAAAAAATCTCCAAAATCAATATTTGTTTGAAATGTTTGCATTCCTAAATTTTGATCAAAAAACTCAACTGTATAATTGTCTGGCACACGAAAACGCCAATTGATATTAGGATTAGCTTTGTATTGTTGAATGTATGTGGGGCGTAATTTTTTAGAATAAACCACTTCGTTATATTTATTTGTTTTACTTACGCTATTTATTGTCTTGCGAGAATGCTCGCACGGATAAATATAACCGTTAGCTATTAGTTGCAACCATATTTTATGATATCGCTTATAACATAAGCTTTGCTTGTATGGTGCAAATTTACCTCCAATATCGGGGCCTTCATGCCATTTAAAGCCTAACCATTTTAAATCTTCAATGGCACTGTTACAGTATTGAGTTTTACTTCTTAGCGAGTCTATATCTTCTAATCTAAATATTAAACGTCCATTTTTATTTTGATTTCTTTGGCTAACACTTAAAAAAGTTGCAATATGCCCTATGTGTAAATAACCACTGGGTGTAGGGGCTATGCGTGTTCTATAGGTGGTTAATTGTTTATTTTCCATTTTTTAATACGTGAATTTAATGTGGTAGGTTTTATTCCCAATAAATTTGCAGCCCCATCTATCCCGTATATTTTATGATTACATATTTTTAATGCTCTTATTGTATTTTGAATTTCAAAATCGCGCATTTCATTTTCATTTAATATTTTATTTTTATCATCTATTTTGATTTGACAATGATTAATGTTGGTTATGTTGTTATGTGGTAAATAAAATTTTAAAGTACCATTTTGGCTTTCTATTAATGCACGCTCGATGATGTTTTGTAATTCTCGTACATTACCTGGCCAACTATAGCTTTGTAATTGATAAATATTTTGTGGATTTAAATTAATATGTTTTATGTCATATTTTAAACAAAGTTTTTGTATGAAGGTTTCGGCTAAAATAGGTATATCTTCGATGCGATTTTTTAGAGCTGGCAATTCAATAGGAAAGACATTTAACCTGTAATATAAGTCTTTGCGAAAAGTGCCTTTTTTTACCATATCAAATAAATTGCGATTTGTTGCACAAACTATGCGCACATTTATTTTTCGTGTTTTTGTTTCGCCAAGTTTTTCATATTCGCCTTCTTGCAATACTCTCAATAGCTTACTTTGCAATTCTAATGGGATTTCGCCTATTTCATCTAAAAACAAAGTGCCTTGGTGAGCCAATTGAAATCGTCCGTTTTTATCTTTTATTGCACCCGTAAATGCCCCTTGGGCATGTCCAAAAAACTCTGATTCGTATAATTCACGTGGAATAGAAGCGCAATTTGTTTTTACCAATTGCATATTTGCCCGTTTACTATTGCGATGAATAGCATTTGCTATTAATTCTTTGCCTGTTCCAGATTCTCCACTAATTAATACTGCGGCATCAGTTGGGGCAACTAAATTTATTTGTTTTAATACGGCATTTATAGATGCTGAAATGCCGATTATTTCGTTGTTTTTTTGACAAGCCACTACAGTATTGTTGTCTTTAATATTTAATGTATTGATATAATTTTTAGCAAGCTCTCGTGAGTTGTATACAGCGGATGCTATGATGTTAGCTATATCATTAAATTTAGTTAATTCTGCTTGACTTAATGAGATAAAACTTAGCAAATCCATAGTGCCTAAAGACTCTTTTAAATATGTTAATGGAAATACAGCAAAACTTTTTAGGTAATCGTCTTGCAAGTCTGCAATAAATTGCAATCTGTCACTGGCTGCGCATTTATAAATCATTTTATTAATCATATTGTTTATAAATGGCTTATGTAGTTTTGTTTGTGTTGAAACTTTATGTAAACAAGAGGTGCCGTTTACACAGTTTTTTGGTTTATCGCAATCAGTACAGCGTGAAAATGGTAATTTTAATGATATGTTTATTTGGGCTATATTTGCCTGTTGAAATATTAAACTGATTGCTTCTTGGGCAATTTCTTCTGGATTACATTTGGTGACTAATCCATTTAAAAATTTTTGTATTTTTTTTATATCCATAAAACAAATATAACGAAATATCGTCATCGAACAACGATAATTAGTTTAAAACTATATTTCGTTGTTGTAGGTATATATGTTTAAATCTGTAAATGGTTTTAATAAAAGGCTTTAGCTAAATTTAAAACATTGGCATACTTATAGCTGTTAAATAATAAATAGGAGATATTATGTTAACAAATGATGAATTTAGTCAACTTATAACCAATTACCAAGGTGAGTTTACTGGTTATTTAAATAGAATTTTAAACGATCGCAGTAAAATAGAAGATGTCTTAAGTGATGCTATTTTATCTGCGTATGCTGGGCTTAGTAAATTTGAAAAAGGTACTAACTTTAGAGCATGGATGTATCGCATAATTTTAAATAAAGTATTTGTGGCAAACCGTGAAACTAAAAGAATGATGGTTAACTCTGAGTTGGTAGAAAAAATAGAGCCCAGTTTATATGATACAGATATTTATAATAATCCAGAAAGTGTAGTGGATAAATGCGATGATGAAGTAGCCTTAGCTTTAAATCAATTAAATAAACAGCAATTAAAATGTTTAATTATGCAAACAGTGGAGTCTTATTCTTATCAAGAGATTGCCAAAAAACTAGATATGCCATTAGGCACTGTAATGACTAATATTTCAAGAGCCAGAAGTAAAATGCGTAGAATACTAGGCGATTATGCCTTGTCGCGCGGTTTATGCGCAGGGGCGCATCGCTATTTTGCGGTGGCGTGATTTAAAAGTAATCCCAAAGTGTCTTATGCTTTTTGGGATTACTTATGGCACGCTTTATTTTTTGTGCATTGGTCAATTTAAAAGATTTTAATAATTCATCGTTTGTTGCTGTTTTTTGCGCAATGGTTTTTTTTGGAGTCATTTTTTGTTTGACATGTTTGGGTGTCTTTTTTTTAATCGATTTGGATATTACCTTATCTTTGGTTGTTACTTTAATATCTTTTTTAGTATTTGCAACGTTAACAGGTAAAGGTTTTAATGGAGTTTCTCCTAAGATTGTTAATACTTTATTTATCTGATTATGCAAAGCAATATTATTAGGCTGTAATTTTAGTTGTGTTTTTAATAATGCTTTAGCCTCGGTAAATCTAAAAGACTTAATTAATATATCACTGCGAGTTAATACATCCTCATTGGCATAACTAAAATTAGTTAATGTTATAATTGTTAATAGTAATAAGATATTTTTAAGCATTGTGATACGGATGTCCTTTAATTATTGTTAAAGCCCTATAAACCGCCTCACTTAACACAACACGGGCTATTGAGCCAGCCATTACTAAGCCTGATAAAGACCAAATTACATCAGCTTGATTTCTTATGGTTTGGCTTAAACCTAATGCGCCTCCAATTATTATTATTACACGATCTTTACCGATGAATTTTCCTTGAGATAGTATAGCATTTTTTGTAAATGCTACTAAATTATCTGTATCAATATGTGTGCCACGTTCATCACAGGCAACTAAATAGTCATTGGGTTTTAAAAAATTGTTTATTTTTTTGGCTTCATTTGCCTTTACTTCGCTTGGGTTACGATTGTCGACACGTTCTTCTTTATAATAATGTATTTCACAAGGACCAATTGATTTGATGCGTTTTGCATATTCGTCAATTAAGGTTTGTGCCGCAGGAGGTTTGGCTTTGGCTGGAAAAAGTAATACTATTTTCATAAGGAGTATTGTAGTAAAATCCTAATATGTTTAAACGAAATAATTATGCTTAGATTTCATTGTGCGTTAAAAGCAGAAGCTGCCCCCATAAATGCTTTTTTTGGTTTAAGTCTACAAAAACGTACTAATACGTATAGTCTTTTTGCCAAGGACAATATGCAAATGTTAGTTACAGGCTCGGGCGCACATAAAATACAATTGGCATTAAATGATTTTAAACCAAATGCTTGCTCAGCTATTTGGTTAAATATCGGTATAGCAGGTTCTGCAGAATTTAGCCATGGTTCTGTTGTACCTGTTGCCGCTGTAAAATACTTATATCATAAACCAGTGGCTATTAATTGTGATCAAAAAGGCGTAACAGTTTTAACTTTAAATAAACCTAGCTTAATTTATCCAGAAAAAGTCTTATTGGATATGGAGCTATGGCATTTAAAACAGTTTATAGGCAACGATTTGCTTTATAGCCTAAAAATAGTATCGGATGTGCCAAATAGTGGCTTTGTATCTAGTAAAAAACAAATAAAAGATTTAATTCGTCAGGCAATGCCACAAATAAATAAAATGGTTTCAAAAAATGACTTAAACTATTGATATACATAGATTTAAAAATAGAACTTTATTTAATGTGAGTTTTAGCCGATAAATTAGATTACAGGTTTTTATATATAATTTATAGATGGTGGAGAAGCGATGTCTGATGTGCTTTCACAAGAAGAAATAGACGCCCTTTTAAGTGGTGCAAGCTTTGATGACGAGCCTGTAGTCTCATCTAAGTCATCTAAAAAATCAAAACCTGTTGAAGAAATACACATAGATGTCAGCAAGCTTGCTAATATTGGCAAACAAAAAGTAGTTTCGTCATTACATACATATAAAATAGATGATAACATTTTTTATAGTGAGCCAGGTTCTACGGTGTTACATGATGAAGAGTATGCAAAAGTATTATACAATTTTGATCGAGTACGCCATTTTGTAGAGGCGATATAGTGTATTTATAAAATTATAAATAAATATGACTTTTACTTAAATGTAATTAAACTCTATTAGAAAGGTAAAAGTTATGTTAGGAACGCATTATTTATTAACGGCGATGCAATTGCCGGGCATAAAGTTTGACGATGTATACAATTTGCAAAGAAATATCTCGTACATACCTGGCAATTTAAATGAATTATTATTTGAGATATCTCATCATCATTCACAACTAACTAAATTTAATAAATATACAAAAACAACTTGGATGCAAGCTGAAGATGCTACTAAAGCATTAGAAAGCCAGTGTTACAATTGTCATATTTCAATTATTACAAATGAAGATAATAATTATCCAACACATTTAAAACATATTGCAAAGCCACCTTTTATTATTTTTGCCAGAGGAAATAAAACTTTATTAGACAGAACAGCAATAGTTGTAACAGGCACTAAAAAACCTACTGTGTATGGGCAAAAATGTGCCAAAAGAATAGGTCAAGTAATATGTGATCTCGGATTAATTGTAGTTGGCGGTTTAAAATGCAAAACTGCCAAATTGGCACACGAAGGATGTTTAAAGTCATTAGGAAATACTATTGCAATTAGTGATAGAGCTTTGCCAACACCAGAAAAAGCCGACTATTTAGCAGAACAAATTATAGATATGAATGGATTAGTAATCTCAGAAAACGCACCTAATACTTTAAATATCAATTCTATAGAAGCGATGCGCTTAAGCGTAGGGTTATCCAGAGCCGTAATAGTTATCGAATATAATCAGCAAGATTTATTGCGACATCTAATCAACTTTGCTAGGTATAGTCATAAAGCAGTGGCAACCTTAGGTGAAGCTAATCATTTTAAAATTGATAACGATTGCTTGCCTGATTTTATAAAAATATTAAAAAATCGTCTTGATTTAGAAAATTTTTTAAATGACGCTTTACATACCCATTATCATAACAGCCAAACAATTAAACAATTAAGTTTACATAGTTAAACTATTAATAAGTTTTGGTTGCTTACATTACTTCTAAATTTAAAATACTTTTTAATTATGGATATAATATTTGATAAACATACTAAGGCCTTGCATAAACGCATCGAAAAAATGATTCGTCAAATGCAAGAAAATCCCAAAAATTTAGAAGCTTACAAAATAGAATGGGTCAACAAAATAGCGTCTACTGCTGCTGAATTTGAATCAGGTGGTTTTTCTAATCGTCAATGCGAGGTGATTAATGATATTTATAAAGCATACAAACAATGTAAAAAACATAAACCTAGTATTTTAAAAGATGCAAAGCGTACAGTTATTCAGGGTGAGTTTAAATAATGAACAATAAAATTGTTACTGCAAAAGATGTCGCTATTTTAGCTGGCGTAAGCCCAGCTACAGTGTCTAGGGTTATTAACAATGATAAGCGAATTAGCAACGAGACAACAAACTCTGTTCGTTATGCAGTAAACAAATTAGGGTATAAAGTAAATCCGTTAGCCAGAGGTTTAAAAACTAATCAAAGTATGACAGTCGGTTTAATAGCGCCTGAGTTAGCCAATGAATTTTATATGAATATTGCAAAAGGGGTTGAGCGTTATCTGCGTCCCCATGGATATACTTTACTTGTATGCAATACTGCAGAGGACAATTTGATAGAACAGGATAGGATTAAACACTTGCGTGAAAGAAGGGTAGACGGAGTAATTATCATTCCAACTACTGGCAATGGCGAAGCGTATAAAAGTTTGTATCACAAAAAAATACCTGTTGTTTTAGTTGATAGAAAGGTCTCTAACTATTCTGGTGATATTGTTTTAGCTAATAATTTATCTGGAGCATTTAATGTGGTTAGCAAATTGATTGAAGATGGCTATCAAAAAATTGCTTTTATTGGTGGTAATGCCGATGTAAGTACTGCCAGCGAAAGACATCAAGGCTACTTAAAAGCATTAAAACAACACAATATTAAACGTGATAAACAACTGGAAGTCTTTGGTAAATTTAATGTGCAAGGAGGTTATGATGCCATGCAAAAAATATGGCAAAGAAATGCTTTGCAAACTAAATTTGATGCTATTTTTATAGTTAATTATTTTATGCATATTGGCGCTACAAAATTTTTAAACACACAATTAAATATGTCTAAAGCTCCTGTTATTGCTTCATTTGATGATATGGATTTATCACCATTATTAAGTTTTGCATCTTATACAGTGGCGCAACCAATGTTGCAAATGGGTGCCGAAGCCGCCAAGTTACTTCTAGACAGAATAAATAACCGTAATAGTAGACAAAATAAAACTGTAATTTTACCCACAGAAATAGTTGCTTATCGGCGTTAAATTGTTAAGCTAAAGCAAAATATGCAATCGATTGCACAGATAAAGGAGAACCATGGCAAAAGTAAGCCCAGCAAAAAACACAATGAAATCACGTTTAAGAGGACGCCTGCCCAAGGTTGGTATTCGTCCAACAATTGACGGACGTTTAGGTGGTGTAAGAGAATCTCAAGAAGAATTAACTTTAAATATGGCAAAAAAAGCTGCCGAATTTATTAGTAAAAATTTACGTCATGCTTGTGGCGCACCTGTTGAATGTGTAATACCTGAATATTGCATAGGTGGTGCAGCAGAAGCCAGTGATTGTGCAGAATTATTTCAACGCGAAGGTGTTGGGGTATCTTTAACAGCAACGCCTTGTTGGTGCTATGGTTCAGAAACTATGGATATGGATACGCTTACTCCAAAAGCTATTTGGGGATTTAATGGTACAGAACGCCCAGGTGCTGTATATTTGGCTGCAGTTTTGGCTGCGCATAATCAAAAGGGAATTCCTGCATTTGGTATATACGGTCAAAATGTGCAAGATTCTGACGACACAGAAATCCCTCAAGACGTAAAAGAAAAAATATTACGTTTTGTACGCTCTGGCATAGCCGTTGCCAGCATGAAGGGCAAAAGTTATTTGTCAATAGGCTCTGTTTCAATGGGTATTGCCGGTTCGATTGTAGATCCTAATTTCTTTGAAGACTATTTTGGTATGCGTTGTGAATCAGTTGAATCAGTTGAGATTATTCGCCGTATTGACAAAGAAATTTACGATAAAGATGAGTACCAACGTGCAATTGCTTGGGTTCGTGAAAATTTACAAGAAGGCGAAGATGAAAATCCTATCGAGAAACAACGTACTAGAGAACAAAAAGACCAAGAATGGGAGTTTGTTACTAAAACGGCAATTATTTCTAGGGATTTAATGATTGGCAATCCAAAATTAGCTGAGATGGGCTATGGGGAAGAAGCTCTAGGGCATAACGCCATTGCTGCTGGATTTCAAGGGCAACGCCAATGGACTGATACATATCCAAATGGTGATTTCTTAGAAACTATGTTAAATTCTAGCTTTGATTGGGACGGTATTCGTCAGCCATATATTGTTGCTACTGAAAATGATTGTCTTAATGGCATATCAATGTTATTTGGAAATTTATTAACTAATACTGCTCAAATTTTCTCTGATGTGCGTACATATTGGAGCCCAGAAGCAGTAAAGCGTGTAACAGGCAAAGCACTTACTGGTGATGCTGCCAATGGAATTATTCATTTAATTAATTCTGGTTCAACAACCTTAGATGGTAGCGCGCAACAAAGTATAGATGGCAAGCCAGCCATGAAACCTTTTTGGGATATAAGTACCCAAGAAGCCGAAGCTTGCATTGATAATACTAAATTTTGGGCAGCTGATCAGGGGTATTTTCCAGGTGGTGGATTTTCAACTAAATTTTTAACTAAAGGTGGTATGCCAATTACAATGTGTCGCATCAATTTAGTTAAGGGATTGGGGCCTGTATTACAAATCGCAGAAGGTGTTACTGTAGAATTAGACAAAGATGTAAATGAAATCTTAGATAATCGTACTTCTCCAGGTTGGCCAACAACTTGGTTTGCTCCTCGCTTGACAGGTGAAGGTGTTTTTAAAGATGTGTATTCTGTAATGAATGCGTGGGGTGCTAATCATGGTGCTATAAGCTATGGGCATATCGGAGCTGATTTAATAACATTGGCATCAATGTTGCGTATTCCAGTGAATATGCATAATGTTGCAGACGAGCAGATTTTTCGTCCAGCGGCTTGGGGAATGCACGGTATGGATAAAGAAGGGGCAGATTTTAGAGCCTGTCAAAACTTTGGGCCATTGTATTCTTAAAGCATAATTACAAGGATAGATTGTATTAATGCAATCTATCCTTATTTAAGAGAAAATATTAATGACAAAAAAATGTAAAACTCTTTCTGATTTAGATAAGTGTATGGCACCGTTGAGCTCGGATTTTGATTTGCTTAAATGGTATAGCCCAAATAATAATTGTTTGCGTTTGAGTGGGTTTCCTTGGTACAAAAAAGATGGCGTATATAGACGTTTGCCTGTCCAAAATGATTTAATAATACCTGAAGCAGTTGATATTTTAGCAGAGCATACTGCTGGTGGGCAAATTGCATTTCAAACGGATTCTACCCAAATAGCCATTAAAGTTAAATTAGCAGGACTAGCCGATATGAATCATATGCCTTCAACTGGTCAATGTGGCTTTGATTTGTATATTGGTGAACCGTATCAACAAAAGTTTTATACTTCTTCTAAATACGACCATCGCAAAGACGAATATGAAGTTTTGTTATTTAAGCATTCTGATAAAAAAATGCGGTCTATCACACTTAATTTTCCACTTTATCAAGGTGTTAAAGATGTACAAATAGGTTTAGCAAAAGAAGCAAATGTATTATTGCCTTTGCCTTGGTTCAGTAAAAGTCGTATTGTCATTTACGGAACTTCTATTACTCAGGGGGGATGTGCATCACGTCCTGGAATGGCTTATACAAATATTATGAGTCGAGTGCTAAATACAGAAATTGTTAATTTGGGTTTTTCTGGCAATGGTAAAGGTGAACCAAGCGTAGTTAAAACATTAGCTAATATTGAAAATACAAATTTATTTATATTAGATTACGAAGCCAACTCTAGCGATACGATAAAAGACTCGTTACCACAGGTAATTAAAATCATTAGGGATACACACAAAAATACACCGATTATAATTTTGTCAAGAATAGCCTTTGCAAGCGATATTATTCATAAAGAGTCATTAGTAAAACGCAATGACAATTGTAAAATGCAATCGGCATTAGTACATAAACTTACAAGTCAAGGCGATAATCATTTATATTTTATAGATGGTTCAAAAATACTGCGCTCGGATTACGATGAATGTACTGTTGATGGCATACATCCAAATGATTTAGGTTTTATGAGAATGGCAAAATATCTAGCAAGCTTTATTGAAGATAATCATTTATTGCAAAACCAAAATTGTTAATTTTGCGTATTGATACTTACATTATAATAATAGTTTAAAATTAATTGTAGAATGCTATGCTAGATTTAAATTAAAACATATTAAATACCTATACTTAATGGAGAAGGTTGTGCGCAAATTTAAGACAGGAAAAGAAGTTTATGCCTTAATTAAACGCTCATTTGATAAAAATCAACGTATTCCATTTTTACCTCAAATTATTTTAGATGTGGAAAGAGCCTTGTTAAAACGTGAAACAGGCGCTAAAGAATTATCTGCTATAATTTTAGATGATCCAATTTTGACTGCTAAAATAATTAAACTTGGCAATAGTTTACACTACAACAGTTCTTCTGTGAAAGTTAAAACCGTAACTCAAGCCATTGTGGTGTTGGGCTTTGGTGTGGTACGTAGCGCTATTTTAAATTTTAGTATTATTCAATTAGTCAAAGATTTGCAAGGGGCAAATAATTTTAGGAGCGTTTGGAAACACTCCCTAGCCACGGGAATTTTAGCTAGAGAATTAAGTCTATCTATTGATAAGGATTTAGCAGAAGAAGCATTTGTTGGAGGCTTACTTCATGACATAGGTCGCTTAATAATGTCTCAAGTATTTTCTAAACATTTTGATATGGTTAATAGTCTTTGTAGCAATCAAGAGATGAGCGAGCTAGAAGCAGAGCTAGAAGTCTTTTTATGTACACATGTCGATATTGGTTTGTATTTAGCTAAAGAGTGGTCATTTCCAAAAGACTTAATTAATATTATTGAGTTTCATGAAACAGATCCGTTTTCTCAATTATTTGCTATGAATTTACCCAAAACAACACAGGCTGTAATTTTAGCAGATCAATTAGTTAATGCTCTTGACGATCCTTTTATCGATGAAGCGTCTTTAAAAATCAGAAGATTAAAAAAACGAGCCCAAAAAATATTAAATGTTGATATTGATACATTAAGTATATTTTTACAAAAATTACCATTAAAAGTAGAGCAATCAGCGCAAATTTTGGATCACATTATTAATGATAAGACCAAATTAAAAAAAGAAAAACAACCTAACCAGCAAGTGGATGTTACACCAGATGTTAAAATTAATGATTTAGAAAATAAATTAGCACTAATGACTGTTGCAGCTGATGAGGCTTATCAGCATAGTAGTATTTCTTTGTTCTTTGAAGCCACAGCCAAAAGTTTTGCCAAAGCTTTAAATAGTAATTTGTTTTTTATTTTATTTTATAGTCATAGTGCTAAAGCAATAAAAGCTAGGCTTGGGTATGGATTAAGTGCTAATGTAATCCAGTCTAAGTTATGTGTGTCCGTATCAGAAAAAAACAATTTAATAGTGGATGTATACAAAACTAATATGCCAATAGTAGTTACCGCTAATAATTTAGATAAATATTCTACAATATCTGATACTTCTTTATTCTCACAGGTTTTAACCACCAATATTGTGGCGGTTCCAATTACTTTAAAATCAAAAGTAGTTGGTGTCTTATTGGCTTGCAGGGATGTAAAGTTTGTAAATTTTACTAAAGATGACATAAAAGTGATAACTTCTTATTCTAAAAATATCACCCAAGTGCTTCGTAAAGGAGTGCTATGAGTAATCAACGTAACTCTCCTAGATTTCCAGTAAACTTAGATGTAGATTTTTATATTAATCATAATTTACATACTGGTTTGCTTTTGACAGCTTCACCATTTGGCGTATTTTTAAAAACAAATGAACAATTAAGTGTAAATCAGATAATTAAAATTATATTGCCTTTAACACATATAAATTTACAAGTAATAGGGCGTATAGCTTGGGTAGCAAACAAAATACCTTATGGAGCAGGTGTAGAGTTTCAAAATTTAAATCAAGAAGAGCAAGATGTCATTTTAAACACTATTAAAAGTGGGCTATGGTTAAGTGGGTGTCTAGGCAACAAAAACAATATCTTTAGCACAGATTCGCAAGAAATTATTGCCGATTTAGATTGTTAATTTAGTTTTGGCTGATAGCTAAGCTTTATTTTAAAGCTTAGCTATCTAATGAATGTTTAATAATTAAGATTAGGTCTTAACCATTTTTCGACATCTTCTATGTTTTTTTCGCCTTGTTTGGCAAGGGCTATAACTTGATCCTTATCAATTTTGCCTACACCAAAATAATTTGATTCTGGATGAGCAAAATAAAAGCCACTTACCGATGCTGTTGGTAGCATTGCATTGCTCTCTGTTAGGCTAATACCTGTATGTTTTTGAATGTCCAAAGCTTCCCACATCACGCTCTTTAAGCTATGGTCTGGACAGGCTGTATAACCGGGGGCAGGGCGAATGCCAGTGTATTCCTCGGCTATTAATTGGTTGTTGTTTAAGGCTTCAGTTTTTGCGTAACCCCAAATATCAGTTCTTGTTTTTTTATGCAGCATTTCAGCCAATGCCTCAGCTAATCTATCAGCTAAGGCTTTTAATAAAATGGCGTTATAATCATCGTTATCATTTTTATATTTAGCTAATGTTTTTTCTATATTAATACCTGCTGTAACACTAAAAATGCCTAAATAATCCAAGACACCACTAGCTTTAGGTGCGATATAATCAGCCAAACTTTGATTGGGTCGTCCGTTTGTTTTTTTTGCTTGCTGTCTGGCAAATACAAATTTTGCCAAAGGCTTATCACGTGTTTCATCATTGTATATCGCTATGGTTTCATTATCGATTGTATTGGCAGGCTTGATACTTACAAAACTGTTAGCTTGGATGATTTTTTTATCAATAATATCATCTAGCATTTTATTGGCGTCATTAAAAAGTTTAGTGGCTTCTTCGCCATATTTTTTGTCAGATAAAATAGCAGGATACCTACCCTTTAATTGCCATGTAGAAAAAAACGGTGTCCAATCAATGTGCTCACGAATAGAGTTAATATTTATATCTCTATCAATAATGTTTTCGATGGTACTAGGTTTTATGGTGGTATAATTATGCCAATCAATTTGCTTTTTATTTTTTACTGCATCATTATAAGTAATTAAAACTTTTTCAGCGCGTCGCTCGTCATATTTTTGCCTTTCTAATTTGTTGGCAGCCTTAATTTTTGCTTTATATTTTGCCCCTGTTTCAGGATTTAATAAATCTGCAGCAGCTGGAGCTGATTTTGACGCATCTAATATATGCTGTACAGGTCCATCATAAATATTATCTACTTTAACAGCGGTGTGAATACGGCTAGTTGTAGCCCCTCCTAATAATAACGGGATATTCATACCTGCTTTTTGCATATCTTTGGCTACATCAACCATTTCATCTAAAGAAGGTGTAATTAATCCACTTAAACCTATTATGTCAACTTGAAGTTCTTTGGCTTTAGATATGATTTCTTCTTTAGAAACCATTACGCCAATATCTATTACTTCAAAATTATTACAAGCTAATACAACGCCGACAATGTTTTTGCCTATATCGTGAACATCTCCTTTAACTGTAGCTAAAAGAATTTTACCTTGCGATGAAGACTCGCCATTTTTTTCTTCTTCGATATACGGTAATAATTTTGCCACTGCTTTTTTCATCACACGGGCACTCTTTACAACCTGTGGCAAAAACATCTTGCCGGCACCAAATAAATCACCTACGGTGTTCATTCCCGCCATTAAAGGTCCTTCGATAACTTTTAGAGTAGGGCTGTATTTATGCCTAGCTTCTTCGACATCTTCTTCGACAAATTCTACCAGTCCTTTGACCAAAGCGTGTTCTAGACGTTTTTCTACACTTAATTTACGCCAAGCATTGTCTGTCTTTTTTTCTTTAGTTGTACCTTTGACATTTTCTGCAAAATCTAATAAGCGCTCTGTAGCATCATCTCGTCTATCTAATAAAACATCTTCTATACGCTCTAATAAATCTTTTGGGATGTCATCATATACTTCTAGCATAGTTGGGTTTACTATGCCCATATCCATTCCGTCTTTAATGGCATGATATAAAAATGCCGAATGCATAGCTTCTCTAACGGCAGTGTTGCCACGGAAAGAAAAACTAATATTTGATACTCCGCCACTTACATGGGCGCCAGCTAGGTTTTCTCGTACCCATCTAGTGGCTTGTATAAAATCTATGGCATTTCTACGATGTTCGTCCATGCCAGTTGCCACTGGAAATATATTTAAATCAAAAATAATATCCTGTGGTGCAAAATTAACTTTATTACTTGTTAAAATATCATAAGAACGTTTTACTATTTCGATACGGCGTTCGTAAGTATCGGCTTGACCTTTTTCGTCAAACGCCATAACGATAGTGGCTGCACCATATTTTTTAATTAATTTTGCTTGGCGAATAAATTCTTCTTCACCAACTTTTAATGATATGGAATTTACAATACCTTTGCCTTGTATACATTTTAAGCCAGCCTCTATGATTTCCCATTTTGAAGAGTCGACCATTATAGGGGCTTTGGCTATGTCTGGTTCAGATGCAATTAAATTTAAAAACATTTGCATACTAGCAACGCCGTCTAGCATACCTTCGTCCATATTTATATCAATAATCTGTGCGCCACCTTCTACTTGATCTCTGGCAATTTGTAAGGCCTCATCGTATGATTCTTCTTTAATTAAACGTAAAAATTTACGACTGCCTGTAACATTAGTGCGTTCTCCAATATTGATAAAATTTAATTCTGGAGAAATAATCAAAGGCTCTAATCCACTTAAAGTTAAGTAGGGTATATCGTGCCATTTGTATTGGTAATCACCTTTATAGTCTGGATGTAAACTCATTATTTTTTCTCCTGAAATTGTGGAATGCTGCGCGGTTTATAGCCTTGAGCTATTCTTGCCATTTCCTTTATATGCTCAGGAGTTGTTCCGCAACAACCGCCCAATATATTTACTAAATCATTTTTTAAATAATTTTCAATATGTACGCCCATTTGTTTGGCATCTTGATCGTATTCGCCAAACTCGTTTGGCAAGCCAGCGTTTGGATATGCGCTGATACCACATTTGGCGTATTTGTTTAAGATTTCAAGGTATTGCTGTAATTCTGCGGCACCTAAAGCGCAATTAAGTCCGATAGTTAAAAGTGGCAAATGAGTTAATGAAATCAAAAATGCCTCTGTTGTTTGGCCAGATAATGTACGACCACTAGCGTCTGTAATTGTGCCAGAAATCATTAAAGGAACTTCTTGTTTTAAGTTTTCCATTGCATTTTGACAAGCAAATAAAGCAGCTTTGGCGTTTAATGTGTCGAAAATGGTTTCAATTAAGAGTATATCTACACCTGCTTCAATCAGGGCTGTAGCTTGTGTTTGATAGGCGTCAACTAGCTGGTCAAATGTAATTGCACGGTAGCCAGGATCGTTAACATCTGGAGATAAGGATGCTGTGCGATTGGTGGGCCCTATAGAACCTGCTACAAATCTAGGTTTATCAGGGTTTTTTGCCGTAAATTCATCAGCAATTTTTTTGGCTATTTTTACAGAATGAATATTTAAATCTCTTACAGCAGATTCTAAGTTATAATCGGCTTGAGCTATGGTAGTCGCAGAAAAAGTATTGGTTTCTATTATGTCTGCACCAGCTGCTAAGAATTCTGCGTGTACGGATTCTATTACATCTGGACGAGTAAGGGATAGTAAATCATTGTTGCCTTTAAGTGGGGTGGGGTGATTTTCAAAAAAACCTTTGCGAAAATCATCTTCACAAAGATTGTGGCGTTGAATCATAGTACCCATTGCACCATCTAAAATCAAAACCCGTTCTAGCATTAATGTTTTAAGTTTTTGGTTCATATTTGTCCTATCTGCACTATTAAAATTGGTTGTGTATATGTTTATAAATTTAGATATATACTAATTTAAAAATTATATTGTAATAAAAAATGCAATCCAACTTTTTTACAATACTAACCTAATGGTTGATTGGTATATATGTTAAGTAGCGACTTATATATTGCTTTATTAAAGGTATAAGTGGTATTTTGATAGGTCGATTATTTTGATGTAGTTTTCTTGACAAGGCAGGTTTCTGATTTATGATAAAGAGCATCTGATATCATATCTATATCAGGTTAATTTTATTAATATAGAATATAACTTTATTTTGTAAAAATTTGGAGAGATCATGAAAAAATTAATACTTTTAGCTATGATAATATGTGGCACAAATGCAATGACTATGGCTAAACAATGTAACTGGATTGCGACTTCCGGAGATTGGAATAACGCTTCTAATTGGGAAAACGCTAAAGTGCCAACTATCAATGATAGCGTTGTGTTTTCTGGGGACAAAATCGATACCATATATATTAAATCTAAGGCTGTAGCAAAGTCAATTACAGTAGCTGAGGATGCAACTCTTACAATCAATTTGAAATCAACAAATTTAACTGTTGCCGAAGATATAGTAATCAAAGGCGGAACTTTTCTTGGGGGTGGTGGCAAAAGTGTTATAGAAGTTGGGCGTAATTTTATATATACAGCTAATCACTTTTTAGCCAGTGGCTCAACAGTTGTTTTAAAAGGTGATGGCATATTAAGTGGTGGACGTTACAACAAATTAATTATGGCATTTAAAGATAAAACAATAGAATTAGACGGTTCAATATATCCAAGGTCAGTATCGTTACAAGGCGGAACTTTACAAAGCGTTAAAGGTGGAATAAAGTTTTATAGTGATAAACCTGTTCTTAAAGGTTTTGATACTTCCGTAACTCAAATTAATTATATTGCTTTTCAACCAGGTAGAGTATGCGAAATTAATCTGCCTAATATCAAGACAGATAGCTCTATAAACTTTGAATGTAATCACGTAAAAGTTAATTATGTAGTTACTGGCAAATTAGAAGTTGCCCAAGGTATAAAAGTGTTTGGGAATGATAATGGTTTACCTACATTGGTGTTAAACGGAGGTGAAATCGCTACAAAATCTATTGATTTAGGACTGCGAAATAGATCTCGTGGAGGCGTTTTAAAAATAATATCTGGTAAAATCACTGTAGACGAAGCTGTAAGCGTTTGTAATGGAGAATCTTCTACAAAAATACCAGAAACTGGATACGAATCACTTGTAATTAAATAAATTTAAATCAAACCAATTCAAACAAATCAATACTTAGTCAATTTTTTGGTTAAGTATTTTATTTTTTAGAAAGGCACGGCTATGTTCAAAAAAAATATGTTTATTCTAGTGGGTTTATTAATAGTTTTTGTTAGCTCTGCTTTTTGTGCTGACAATAGACTAGATTCTTTTGATAAATATATCAAACCTGATTCAGCCATAAAATCCAGTCATCCTTTTTTGCTGTATTCATCGCAAGATATTGCCATTCTCAGACAAAAATCAAAGACCCCTTACTTTAAAGACTTTGTAAGTGATTTAATGAGATTTGCAGACGTTACGTTAATTAAATATAAGGACTATGTCTTTCCTTTTAAGGAAAATCCAAACTATAACACAGCATCAGAAGCTTTAATTATGGCATATTTATTAAGTGGTGATAAAAAATATGCTAAAAGTGCAATATCTACAACTTTAAGATTTGTTAAAGCTCATTATTTAAAAGTACCCTTAGTTACATCTGGTAAATTTACAGGGCATTTAAGAGATGGTAATTCGGTAAGTTTTGTTTTAAATACTATAGCTATTGTATATGACGCATTGTATTCAGAAATGACACCTGATGAACGTTTTAAAATACGTCGTGCAATTGCCTATTTTTGCAAATTAACATACGATATGGCTGTTACAGAAGAATATGGATTTGGTTTTTATAAAAACTATCGTGCTGGTCAAATGGGTGCATTGGGGCTGGCTTGTTTATCAATAAAAAATGAAGTGGATTTAGAAACGCAAGAATGGTTAGACAAAGCTATTCGTATGTCAGTAGCTTGGGGTAATGTAGCTGTTAAGGCTGATGGTATGTATCCTGAAGGCGTTACATATTTGTACTATATGCTTCGTAATCAACTATTGTTTTTTGAAGCTTTAAATCGTAATACAGGTCTTAACCTTTTTAAACGCACCAATTATAAAAAAGCAGTTGTATGGACTATTTGGAGTTCCATGCCTTGGACTTATGAATTTGATAATTATGGCGATGGTCGTACAACAGTGTATATGCAAGATATGCCATTTGTTTTACAAAAAAATTATCCTGAATATGGCGATTTTTTAGTTCGCAAAGTATACGGCACGCACTTGCGTTATCGCGCAAATGCATGGTCACTTTTGTATGGCCATAAACCACAAGCTCTTGCACATAATATATCAACACCTACAGAAAAAAAATGTTTTTTTGCAAGACTGTTTGGTAAAAAGACTGCCAAAAAAGTTAAGCAATCAGGATTTAATCCCAAGGCAAAGTTAGGTTTAAGTAAGGTT
The DNA here is from genome assembly GCA_027063065.1 of Planctomycetota bacterium. Taxonomy (GTDB): domain Bacteria; phylum Planctomycetota; class JAMOSO01; order JAMOSO01; family JAMOSO01; genus JAMOSO01. The sequence goes on from JAMOSO010000024.1 coordinate 24,555, forward strand.
TTTCCTTTGGGAGGTATGGCCGCATTTAGAACTGGTTGGTCAAATGATGATATGTTACTTTTAACTTATGCCGCCGATTATGAATATGATGCTCATTGTCAAGCAGATAAAGGTCATTTTAATTTATATGCATATGGCAAAACATGGGCGGCAGATTCTGGTTATGGCAATGATGCCAAGCAGTTTAATACAGCTACATCTTCAAAATCTCATAGCGTTGTTTTAATTGACGATAAAGGTCAAGCCTATGATCACACAATGAGACAATCGGGTACATTTGGAGAAATTATAGACTATTACGCTAATAATAATTTTGGTTATGTAAAGGTAGATCAGTCAGATGCCTATAACTGGTATGTTCGCTATCGTTATTATAATAAAAGAGTATGGACTCCTGTTAAGCACGCATACCGTAATATTTTATTTATTAACAAAGGTCAAACCCCGCCTTATGTATTAGTTTATGATGATATTCAAAAAGATGATCAAGCTCATCAATATGATTGGCAATTTCAAACTGCACCGGGCAATATTGTACAGACAGAAAATAATGCGATTAATATCCGTCCTGTACAATTTGCTGGCAAATCTTTGTATTGCGCAGGCGCAGGGGCATGGGATAATTTTAAAAGTCCAGGCTTTAACGTATACCGAAAACAAGCAGGAGAAATAACATTTAAGGTAAATGTACCAAAAGCTGGTAAATATTATATGTGGGCTTTAGCAAGAGCAAAGGCGTTTACCAATGCTGAAGTTGATGTTTATGTTAATTCTAAATTATATCCAAGGTGTGCATTGGGAAAAACAAAAGATTTTGCATGGAAAAAATACGACAACAAACAACATCATGCAAAACGTGAAGTTTTTCAACTAGATTTTAAAGAGGGTGAAAATACTGTATTTTTTAGAGGCGTGTTTTCTGGTTATGAAATTGCAAAATGTATTATAACTGATGATCCAAATTTTGTGCCAACAACTGCAGTTGCTAAAAGCAAGGCTGTAATTGCTTCTTTTGGTGCTGAGCAAGTTGTAAAATTAAAGGATGTAGTTGTCAAAGATGTTGATACTAAAACAGATGCTACTTGTGATGTGAAAATGCTTTATCCAAATGATTGTAAAATCACGCAAGATTTATGTTTGCCATCAAAAGAGTTATCTCACCCAAGGGTTAAGTTTTCTATTAAAACAGTTAAACCAGATTTTCTGGCTATGGTTTACCCTCATTTGAGTTCGATGGAAATACCAAAAACTTCAACTGAAAAAATAGAAGGTGATATTAAAACTATTATCTCATGGGAAAATTGTGATGATAATATAACTGTTAGTAAAGATGGCAATATCTTATTTGAACGTTTTAATAAATCAGGAAAATTATTATTACAATTAGATACTTTGAGCAGAGAAATAATAAAATAAAATAACATTTTAAAAGTATAGGATTTAATATGACAGAGATCTTTAATTTTGACGACCAAGATAGGGCAGTTGTAATCAACCGTTTTGATACTCCACAACCTTGGATTAACTATTTATCAAATGGTAGTTTTCATGCATTTGTTTCTCAAGCTGGCGGTGGGCTGGCTTGGTGGAAAACACCAGTAAACTTACGTTTAACTAGGTATCGACAATATAACTTACCCATTGATTCACCTGGATTCTATGTGTATATTCGCCGTAAAAATGGTGATATTTGGTCGCCAACATTTAGACCTTGTGAAAAAGGGCTAGATAGTTGGAACGCAAAACATAAGCCAGGAAAAACTGTTTTTATAGCTCAAAAAGATGGATTAGTGGCGATTTTGACTTTATTTGTAGCGCCTGATAGAGATGGTTTAGTGTGGGATTTAAAATTAAATAATAAAACCGATGCTGAAATAGCATTAGATGTATTTGCTTATGTTGAATTATCCCAGCTTAATTGGGAGCATGAAGCAACTTCTGGCTATTATCATAAATTGCAATTAAAAACTTGGTTTGATAAAAAATCTCAATCGGTCAATTATTTATGTCATACTATTAATCCGCGCAAAAACGAAGTTCCTTTAGTGTTTTTTGCTGGCAATCGTAAGGCTACTTCTTATTCTGGCAGTCGCGAAGAATTTATGGGTGCATATAGAAGCGAGCGCAATCCTATTGCAGTGGAAAATGGTCAATGTCAAAATAGCACTATCGAATGTGGTGAGCCAATTGCGGCTCTTCATAATGCTGTAGTTGTTGGTGCGAATACTAGTGATAGGTTAGATTTCTTTTTAGGTGTTGCGCCTAGTGCTTTAATGGATTTAGAAAAAGCAGAACAAGTTAGAGATGATATTTTAGAATTTATTTACAAAGATGATAATATAGATAAGCAATTGCTAAAATTAGATTGCTGGTGGGAAAATCATTTTGATAAATTTCAATGTGATATCCCAGATGCTGTATCTAAACGTCAAATTAATACATGGAATGTTGTCAATAGCGTAGTAACAGGTAGATTTTCGCGTTCTATAAATACTGTAGCCCCTGGTATTAGAGGAGTAGGCTTTAGAGATACATGTCAAGATATGTTGGCAATTGCTTATCGTCAACCACAATGGGCAATTAAAAATTTAAAATTTTTATTAACTCAACAATTTAGAGATGGTCATACTGTTCATTGTTCTTTTCCTGAAGAAAAAAAACCTCCACAAAAAACAGTACACAGTGATAATCATCTTTGGTTGCCTTTATTAGCTTATGCCATTTTAGCAGAAACAGGGGATTATTCTTTATTGCAAGAAAAAATAGACTACATTGGTGCCAAAGATTTTGATACAGATGGTGAAGGTACAATTTGGGAACATCTAGTATCTGCTATGCAATTTACAGATAATAATCTTGGTGTTCATGGTATCCCATTGACTTTTCACAGTGATTGGAATGATATTATTGGCAGATTTAATAAAGAAGGGCGCGGTGAAACTGTTTTTGCTGGAATGCAATATGTTGTAGCATTGCGTTATATGGTGGAAATTGCAGAAGAAAATAACTTTAACGAATTAAACTTATTAAAAGATATGTTGCAACGCCAAGTGGCATCGCTAGAAAAATGCAGTTGGGATGGTCAATGGTGGTTGCGTGGTTTTGATGATGATAAAAACCCTGTAGGCTCAAATAATAATTCCGCTGGTAAAATTTTTCTTAATCCACAAAGTTGGGCTGTATTGAGCGGAGTAGGCAATGCCAGTCAACATGTTGTAGCGATGGATGCCGTCAATCGCGAATTAACCACTGGAGTTGGACTTAAAATTTTATCGCCAGGATTTCATTATTGGCAAGATGCAGGAGAAGCTAAAATTGGATATGGTCCAGGCTGTGGTGAAAACGGGGCTGTATTTTGCCATGCCAATGCTTGGGCTGTTATCGCCGAAGCATTATTAGGTAATGCCGAACGCGCGTGGGAATATTATAACCAATTAATTCCTGCTAATATTATTAAAAAAGTTGGTATTAAACGTTACCGAGCTGAACCATATGCTTGGGTTAGTAATATTGTAGGCCCAGAAAACAATCAATTTGGTTGGGGTAATGTAGAGCAGGTAACTGGTACTGCGGCGTGGATGGATGTGGCAGCCACACAATATCTAATCGGCTTGAGACCAACCTTAAAAGGATTGCTAATAGCACCTTGTATACCAAAAGATTGGTCGGAACTATCTGTCACTAGAATGTATCGTAATGTTAAATTAAATGTAAAAATAATTAATGAAAGCAAATCTGGTGGCACTGTTAAAAGTGTGTCTGTTGATGGCGTAAAAATAGAAGGTGATTTAATAACTTCTGCTATAATCAAAAATAAACAAGTGTGTGATATTATAGTACAATTATAAATTTATATAAGGATTGTGGAATGCAAAACAAACAAAACACTAATACTCTTAATCAATGGATGAGTAATAAATTTGGATTGTTTATTCACTGGGGTATATATTCTGTACCTGCTCAAGGTGAATGGGTGCGTTTTTTTAATGATATAAAATTAGAAGATTACGATAAATATGCCAATCAATTTGATCCAAAAAAATTTGATGCAGAAAAATGGGCTGATGATGCTTGGAACGCTGGTATGCGCTATATTGTTTTTACAACTAAACATCATGATGGATTTTGTATGTATGACAGTAAACATACTGATTTTAAAATTACAAATACTGCCTACGGAAAAGATATTACTGCTGAATTAGTTAAAGCTTTTAGAAATAAGGGGTTTCAAATTGGTTTTTACCATAGTTTGGTAGATTGGCGTCATCCTCATTTTATTCCTGATTTAGAACATCCAGATGGTAAATATGGTCAAACTGACTTTCCAGATAGGGATTTAAATATTTATCGTGAATATTTATATGCACAAGTAGAGCAGTTATTGACTTGTTATGGCAAAATAGATGTTTTGTTTTTTGATTATACATCACAATACAAAGAATCTTCGGAATGGCAGGCGGAAAAATTACTAGAAATGATTTATAAACTGCAACCAGAGATAATTGTTAATGATAGATTGTCTTATGATAAAACACCTGTTTTTTATGGTGATTATTGTACCCCTGAAATTTCACTACCAAATCAAGCATTAACAATCGATGGAAAATTAGTGCCTTGGGAAACCTGTATGAATATGAATGATAACTGGGGTTATCATGCTGTGGATCAAAATTGGAAAACTGCTAAAACAATTATCCACGCTTTAATACACTGTGCTAGTATGGGCGGTAATTTATTATTAAATATTGGCCCTGATGCTTTGGGGCAGTTTCCAACAGCTAGTATTGAGGTTCTGGAGGAACTTGGACAATGGATAAAAATATTTGGACATACCATTTATGGTTGTAATTCATCTAAGTTTAAACCTCCTGTGGGATGTTATTATACTCAAGCAGATGAAAAAACATTATATCTACATATGATTAATCCGCTGATGGGTGATTTAATTTTACCAGAATTAGATGGATTAGTTAAAAATATAACGATTTGTAAAGATGGCTCTGAAGTAATGATGGTTACAACTTGGGGCAAGGAGTTGTTGTTAAAAGATGAATTGCGTATAAGACCACCTAAACATCTATCAAGAGATATGATTGATGTTTTAAAAATAGAACTTAAATAATTGGTGTTAACGATGGCAGAAAAAAAGACTATTTATGATTGCGATACATCGGGTTATTGGTGTAGTGAAAAGGATTATATTAACAAAGATAAAAGCTTTGGTTTGTTTATCGACAATGGCAAGGCGTATCAAATTAATAATCCTGATACGCCACGTCCGTGGTTAAATTATTTAAGCAATAAACATTTTGGTTCTGTAATTTCTAACCGCGGATTAGGTTTTTATTGGTATGATTCATCGTTGTTGCGCATTACCAAATATGAGCATCCTATAGATTATTTACCACGTGAATTTCAAGATGGTAGAGATTTTATTATTACCGATGAAGACACTGGAGAAAGTGCCAACTTGTTGCGTGATGCTCAAGATTTGATTTGTGAACATCGCCCTGGTTACACTAAATTTAAAGCTAGCGTTCTTGATGTTAAATGCACTGTTACAGTTTTTGTGCCATTAGAAGATTGCTGTGAAATAATCTTATTTAGTTTATGCTCTGATACTAGGCGTAGATTAAAAATACATACTACGCAGGTTTGGGCGTTTGCATTATTTGGAGTGCATTCTGCTGAAGATGGAATCCCTTACGTATCTACACCGGGAAAAGACATTAAAATTAACAATGACTCTAAAGCCATATATGCTCACTCAACAAATCAAGATTTACCTTATGAAATGTTTGGTTTATATACATCCCCACAAGCTAATAATGCAAAGTGTCAAAATATATATGATAAACGCAAAGACGGCCGTGATTTTATATTTAATCATTGCAGTTTGATTTTTAATTTTGAACTTGAAGCAAATACAGAACACAATATAGAGATTATTTCTGGCGCAGAAAACAACAAAAAAGATTTTGACTTATTATGTAAGAAATATGTTAATCAAAAAAATGCAAAAGATGCTTTTGATCAATTAACTAATCAGTGGAATAATTGGATAGAAAATAATCATTGTTCTATTCCAGATGTTAATATTCAAAACTTTCTAAATGTTTGGTTTAAAAATCAAATGCATTTGGTTTTTAATCATGTTCGCTCTGGTCAAAATGGTTACCGAGACAGCTTGCAAGATGTATGGGGCTATACAATTATAGATGCGCAAGCTAGCTTAAAACGTTTTTATGAAATTTTATCCTATCAATATACGGATGGAACAGCACCACGCAGTTTTTCATCATTTAATGATAATAAACATGACTTGCGTAGATTTATGGATTCTCCTGTTTGGATACCGCGTACTTTGATAGATTTGGTAAAAGAAATAGGTGATTTTAGTATACTTGATAAACAAGTACCTTTTATTAATGGAGAATTAGCCAGCGTAGAAGAACATACATGGCGAGCTTTAGATTATTTGTATAATAATCGTGGGTTACACGGCGCTTGCTTAACAGGAGATGGGGATTGGAACGATGCTTTAGAAGGTATTAGTAAAGATGGCGATGCTGTTTCTGTATGGCTAACTATTGCCTTGTATGACGGGATGAAACTTTTTGCTGAATTATTAAAATCGGCTGGTAAACAAGAAAAATCTTTAATCTTGCAATCGCGAATGGCAGAAATTAAAGATGTAATTAATAAAAATTCTTGGGATGGTAATTGGTATGTTTATGGTTATACAGGTACAGGCGCACCGATTGGTTCTAAAGATAATAAAGAAGGTAAAATACATTTAAATGCACAAACTTGGGCTGTATTTTCTGGTTTAGCTGATACAGAACGGGCTAATATTACTTTGCAATCAGTTGATAAATATTTAAACACGCCTTTGGGGCCAGTTTTAATGAACCCTCCATATGTTAATGATGGTGCTGAGGTTGGGCGTATAGCAAATTTAGAACCGGGTACATTTGAAAATGCTTCAATATATCAACATGCTGTATCTTTTTATATTTTTGCTCTTTTAGCCTTGGATAAATCAGAACAAGCAGTACAAATTTTAGCTAATTTATTGCCAACTAATCCAGACAATTTTGATACCAGACGTACAAGTGAACCTTATTGTACAGGTAATTATTATTGTGGTCCAAATCATCCGCGTTTTGGACAAAACTTTTTTACTTGGTTTACAGGTAATGCCGCTTGGTTAATGCGCGCAGGATTTGATAATATGTTAGGTGTAAAGGCAGGGTTTAACGGCTTAGAGATTTCGCCATGTGTTCCACATAGCTGGAAAACTTACACTGTGGTGCGCAATTTTAGAAATTGTAGTTATACAATAAATTTTAAACGTCAGTTAAACTGTAAAGATATTTACCTATTGGTTGACGGCAATAAAATTGATGGTAACGTAATACCTGTTTCAAGAAACTCTACATGTTGTGTAGAGGTTGAATTTTAAACTTTGGAGAAGATATGAGTAATATTAAGTTAATAGTGGTAGATTTAGACGGTACAGCATTAGTGCCTGATCAAGTGCCTTATGCACGTTTTACTAAAGAATTTGCATCATTTTTAGACAATTTTGTAGCTAATGGAGGTCAATGGGGCATTAATAGTACGTGGGATGTACAAGGCGAATTGGATTTGGTTAAATGTAGTCCTATGACAAGTAAGCCTGCATTTTTAATGGGTGAGCTTGGACATCAACTAGCAAAAATTAAAGATGACAAAATAGAAATGGTTGAGCCATATACAAGTACAGTGCAAGCAGAAGTGCGTCAATGGGGCGAAAAATATTGGCATCAATTAATTAATATTATTACTCAAAAATGCACTTTACAAAGTATGCATTTATATGGACATTTTTTTGGTTGCACTGTTGGCAAAGGACAGGTAAATGCCTTAAAAGAAGTAATTACTCAATGTGCCGATTTATGTGATTCTGTAGTGATTGATTCTACCTTAGACGAAGAGTCGCCACGTTTTAGTATGTATCCAAGTTGTATTTCTAAAGGCCGTGTTCTATCCGAAGTGATTAAAACTATGGGACTTTCTCCTGAAGAAGTTATAGCAGCTGGTGATCAAGCTCCAGATTTAGCTATGATGGACAATGCTATATCTGCCCATCCTATCTGCCCAGAAAACGCTGCTCAAGAAGTTAAAGATTATGTCTTAAGCCATGGCGGAGCAGTTGGTAAGGGTGTCGCTCCCGTTGGTATAATGGATGCTTTTAATCAAATAGTTGCTAAAAAATAAAGGGTTATTATGAGCGATGTGCATGATGATATTGCAAAATGTGCCTTAGAGGCGTTACCAGTTGGTATACAAGAATTGTTTAAACCTTATTTAAAAGATTATTTAGAAAGTTCTTGGTATCCAGATTACTTTGCCGATCGCTCAATGACACGCGAGGCAAAGGATGCAATTGATATAGATGCGGATCGCTATATTTGTCCTTTGCCACCTAACAATGATGACTATAAACGCATTTTAGATCTAACTGAAGATGAGGCTAAAAATGGTATCGTACCATTGCGAGAAATGTATTTAATAGGGCATTATTTAAAATTAGCTATTGATGCATTTAAAAATCAAGATTATAAATCATGTATTAAATTTTGTGGTGTATATTCACACTTAATTGGTGATACAGGCGAGCCAATTCACGCTGTAAATCCTGCCACTGTCGAAAAAGTAATCCCACCGCCAGCAGAATGTATAGGTATGGAATTGCATGCGACTGTTGAAAAACTTAAAGCTAAAGTAGATATAACTGGTTATCAACCACGCTTATTAGGTACAAGCTATTTGGCAACAATTATGGCAATTTTTAAAGAATTAGTTGCGGTAAAAATGGTTGGGGTACAACAAATTGCGCCGATAGTACAAAATTTGTATGCAGGTAAAATAGAAGAAGCTAAAAAGTTTTCTTCTATTGCACAATCTGCAAGTGCTAAATTAACGGCGGATTTTATTTATACTGTTGTACATTTAGCCAAAAATGGTGATAACGTAGAGCCATTATCAATGAATTTATGTGATTACCCTTATGCTTTGTCAGATGTTGATATGCTTTATCGCCACCGCCCAATGAATAGTATTTCGCTTGTGCCGTATAGTGGTGGCAAAACATTGCCTTTAAGTATATTGAATGTTGTAGGACAAATCATAGACGTGCAAGGCTTGGGCGTAGTACCTTTTTTAGGCCCACCACATACCAAAGAACATATACGTGAAACGTTTATTGAATACGCTATTGAACCTGGGGCTTTTACTAGATTTCAAGCAACTGTTGGTGGTAATCCCCGTTTTGCTAATACTATCCCAAAAGCTATTTTTAGCATATATGGTGATGGGGTTAAGTTAGCAAGTACACAGCCTATTAGTCATAAAGAAGCGGGGCAGTTGTTGACCGCTGATATAACTGATGTTCGCTGGTTAAAATTAGTGATGACTTATACAGATAATGCAACAAGTGATGATGTTGCAAAATCACCCCATGGTTGGATTTATCACGGCGTCTGGGGCGAGCCTATATTAAGTTAATTACTGTGTTATTGATTGCCAGACCAAAATTGCTTTACTTTCTCAGCATTATATCCGGGGTGCATAACTTCATCTTTTAAATGCCAAGATACGCTACTGTCAGCAAATAATAAGTTGCTTCCAAAATTATGTCTAAGTGATATGTGATAATTTTGATAATTAGAATTGTAGTGAATCATGCCTTTGCTTTTTGTCGAATCTTTTGCGGAACAGCCAGCCCATGTTAATAAATTTGAAGGAGATTTAATAGAGCTCAATCTTTTTGGTCCATAATAATTGTTTGAATCGCTTGTGTCGGGATCGGTATAAACATATTGATAGTTATAGCCGTAAGAAGATTCAAATGCTCCGTATGGAGCACCGCTATCACTGTATAATGTAAATTTGTTTGCATCCGCTGCTGCTTGTGATGGACAGTAGAAAATACCAAAAGTAGGATTGCTATTAGTTCCAGATGCCCCACTGTAATCCCAAATTCTATAAGGCCATCTACTTTCGATTAACCAACCGCGATAATCCATGGCATAACTCATATGAGCAAGCCCGACTTGTTTTAGGTTATTAGCGCAAGATGCTTGATGCGCTTTATTTTTTGCCTCTTTTAACGCAGGTAATAACATGCTGGCTAATATTGAAATAATAGCTATTACTACTAATAACTCTATTAAAGTAAATCTGTTTGATATAGTACTGTGTATGTTTTTTTTTATATTATCAAACATTATTTGCCACCAGACCAAAATAATTGCCTAAAATTTGGTTCTGTACCACCTTCTATCACTTCTGTGCGATCATGATACGAAACATGACCATCAGCAAAAACCATATTGCTGCCTTTATCATGGCGTGTTGATATTTGGTTGTTTTCATAAGTAGGCTTGTAATAAACCATTGAATAACTTTCGGTGGAATTTAATTTGTTGCAGTCTGCTAAAATTAAAAGTTGGGCAGGGGCTTTTATAGAGCTAAGTCTTCCTATAAAATTAGATTGATCAACATTTAAATATATGTAATTATTACCATAGGATCCGCAAATTTTATGGACTGGTGTTGTAGTCCAAGTATTCCATTTATAAGTGTCTTCTTTTTTATTGGCGGGGCAATAAAATGGGCCATAACTTCTAGTAGGGTAAGTTGCTAAATCGTCAACATATTCACAAAGTTCATTTGGCCAATTTTTAACAGGCAAATAATTTTCATGATCTACAGAGTAAGACAAAGATGCAAAGCCTAATTGCTTTAAGTTATTTGCGCATGATATTTTTAATGCTTTTTCTCTAGCTTCTTTTAACGAAGGTAAAAGCATGCTAGCTAAAATAGAAATGATAGAAATAACTACTAATAACTCTATTAAAGTAAATAAATTGATTCCTTTTTTGCCGTTTTTTTTTGCAATTAGGTTGGTTTTCATATTTATTCCTTTCTGTATTTGTCGGCGTAGTCTCTGGCGTTTAAAGCTAGCCTAGTAACAGCTAATGTGCTTTTAGTGTCGATTAAGCAATTGTCAAGACCATGAGTAGAGTCTATAAAGTCTTTAAAAAAACTTTTTTGGGGCAATAAATCTAGCTCTTTTCTGCCTTCTGTATGGGTTGTGATATACGCTTTGTTTTCTGCGGCTTCTAATACACCTTTTTCGCCAGCTATTCTGCAACTATCCCGACATGCAATGTCTTTATGAGCTTTTAAGAAATCAAAATTAATACAGCCAACTGCTCCAGTTGTAAACTGAAAGGCAATAACGCCTGCACTTTCACAATCGTTATACCCTTGATTGCATAGTGTTGTATGATATGCGTTGCTAATTTCAAAGTCGCCCATATACCAATAAGACCAATCGATGGCATGGGTTGCTACCCAGCATAATGTGCTGCCGTACAATGAGCGTTGTTTGTAAAATTGGGGTCTGGTCGCATTAAAAGAATATGATTTTTGACTATTAATTAAAATAGGCTTGCCAATTAAACCATCATCCAATGCTTTTTTGACTGTATGAAAATGTCTACTGTAACGCATTGCATGCATACCGATAAACTGTGATTTTGAGTTTTTTAATGCTTCTTCAAGTTCGTCAAGTTCTTGAATATTTATTGCTACTGGTTTTTCGCATAAAACATGTATGCCACGTTTGATACATTCTAAAGAAATACGTTGATGATAACAAAAAATAGGGGCAACACTGACTGCATCTGGTTGCTCTTTGTCTAACATTTCTATCCAATTGTCATATTCTTTGGGTACTGTTGTATATTCTGCAATAGATAATTTAAAATTATCTAGATTTTCATCCGATGAGCCTTTGGCTATCGCCACAAAAGTACAGTCTTTTATTTCATTTAATGCTGTCAAGGCGTAGCTTTGATGCCCTTGTCCACCAATCATAGCTATTTTCATTACACCTCCTTATTGCAAGTAGCTTATGCTAAAGCCTGATATATTTCATATTTCACCTGATTTAAATATATCTCAAAAATAATATATGTCAAGTGAGGCTAAATTAATCAGCGTTTGATGCTTGACTTATGATATGTCTGATATAACATAAATAGCAGTTGGCATTAAAGATATGCCAATTTTAAAATTATATTTTATTGGGTTTGGTAAAATATTTATAAACCAATACATTAAAATAAAACCTACAAATATACGTATATAAGGATTTAAAATGGTAAAGGTAGCATTGATTGGGGTTTCTGGTTTTGCAGAAGTACACTATAATAATTTGGTTGAGTTTCAAAATGATGGAAAACTAGAGATAGTTGCAGCCACTGTCATTAATCAGGCAGAAGAAGTTGTTAAATGCGATAACTTAAAAAATTTAGGTTGTCAAATATTTAAAGATTATCAAGAAATGTTATCTTCGTTTAAAAATAAAATTGATATCTGTTTTATACCAACAGGGATAAGTTTACATGCTCCAATGGCAATAGCGGCCATGCAAAGCGGGGCTAATTGTATTATTGAAAAACCAGCTGCCGCAACTATAGAAGATGTCATTGCAATGCGTAAAGTATCAAAAGAAACGCAAAAATTTATAGCAGTAGGGTTTCAAACTATTTATGTACCAGAAATACAACAGGCTAAAAAAATAATTGTTGATCAAAAATTAGGTTTATTAAAACGTGTTAAAGTTTTAGGCTTATGGCCTCGTGATTATAAATATTATAGTCGTAACAATTGGGCGGGCAAAATAAAAGACGTAAGGGGGGACTGGGTTCTTGATTCTCCATTTAACAACGCTTTAGCTCATTATTTAAATGTTGCCTGTTTTTTTGCAGGCAAAACGGAACATACAACAGCTGATATAAAAAGCGTACAAGCGACATTATGTCGAATTAATCCAGAAATAGAAAACGCTGATACAGCATCGATAAAAGTGATAACTAAATCCGATATAGAAATATTGTTTCATACAACACATGCTTCTGAAGAAGCATTTGGGCCTAATATCGTTATAGAATGCGAAAATGGAACTATATCTACAGATATGAGCACTATAACAATTAAAAAAAATAACAAAGAAGATCAAGTCTTAACCATTGATCAAAGTTTGCAAAGAAAGAATATCATTAATGCTCTTATTCAGCGTGTATCAGATTCAGAAGCGTTTGTCTGCGGATTAGATATTGCCACAGCGCATACTCTGGCTGTTAATGGAGCGCAAAAATCATCTAAAATTATAGTGGCCGATCAAAACGATATTGAAAAATTAAACATAGACAACGATAATTACCGTTATATATGCAAAGATTTAGACAAAGTATTACATAAGTGCTTTGAAACTAATACTATGCTAAACAGCGAACATTATCCATGGCTTTCTGTAGGTGATATTGTCTCAATGGAAAACTACACTAAATTTGAAATCAATTGCACTTAAATCAAAAATAACCGTGTAGCTTTAATCTTATCGGTTAAAGCTACGCTCTACGCGATATAATCTCTTCCACTAATGATATTGGGCTAAAAAAAGCTGCAAAAAAGGCAGGAATTAAAATTTTCAAATAAATATAGTACAACGGATATAAATAGAGTCTAATGATGGTTATGCTCATCATGGTCTCCTATGCAACATAACTCTTATTATGTTGTATGCAAGGTGGTTTGTTCTAATTTTAGAAATAAACAAGCCCTACCGATTCATCACCATATCCATAAAAGGCTTTTACTGTAATCAAATGCTGCATCCAACCATGAATCTAATTTATGTTGTACGCGTCTTAAATCGGGTCGATTTTTTTAAAAGAACAGTTGGCATTAGCCCTAGAGCATTTCGCAAAAAAATACATTAAAAATAAGCCCCTTTTGCTTTATTTATTAGCAAAAGAGCAAAGCCCAAAATATTTCAAGGGTAAAAAATGGTAGAATATATAACAGGTAGCATTTTGCGGTATTTATTATCATACATTACTACATATTGTAGGTCTTTATGTAAAGTTAGTTGATTGACTACAATTGCACTATATAATAAAAGGCATATTTTATTATAAAAAATTAGGATTAAGGAGAATTATGGCAGCTTATATAGCCAGACAACCAATATTTGATACGGAAAAACAAATTTTTGGATATGAGTTGCTATTTCGTTCAGGTGTAGAAAATATTTTTACTGGCAAAGACGCTACCAATGCCACAACCGATGTTTTATCTTCTAGTATGTTAGAATTTGGCCTTGGAACATTAACCAACGGTGCTAAAGCTTTTGTTAATTTTACAGAAAAATTATTACTTAATAATACGCCTAATTTATTACCTAATGACTTAGTAGTTATAGAAATTCTTGAAGATGTACCACCTACTCCAGAAATAATTGCCAAGTGTAAAGAATATAAAAATGCGGGTTACACAGTGGCCTTAGACGACTATGTTGATGGTCCTGAATTTGAACCATTATTTAAAATTATTGATATAATTAAAGTTGATTTTAGTATTTCCAATCGTGCTGAACGCGAAAGTTTTGCCAAGAAATTTATACCAATGGGTATTAAATTATTGGCAGAAAAAGTAGAAACCCAAGAGGACTATATACACGCAAAAGCAAATGGTTATGTTTACTTTCAAGGCTACTTTTTTTGCAAACCATTAATCATATCCTCTAAACAACTTCCAGGTTCTAAGGCAAGCTATGTTAGATTAATGGCTAATATACAAAAAAAAGATTTAAACGTAACCGACCTTGAAAAAATTATCAAAACTGATGTATCTTTGTCTTTTAAGTTACTCAAATATATCAATTCATCATCTTTTGGTTTACGCAATAAAATAAGTTCCATTCAACACGCTTTAACACTATTAGGTGTAGCCAATGTAAAAAAATGGGCAACATTAATTGCTATGGCCAATGTCGGCTCGGATAAACCTAGCGAATTATTAGTAAACGCATTAATACGCGCTAGATTTTGCGAATTACTAGCTAAAGAATTAAATAAAAAAGTAAATCCAAATGATATGTTTTTACTTGGTTTATTATCTTTAATAGACGCAATGACCGATAGGCCACTAAAAGAAATGTTAAATCAAATGCCCCTAGAAGATGATTTACACAATGCCTTACTAGGCAAAAAATGCCCTATGCGCGATTTATTTGATATAGCTATCGCCTACGAAAGAGCCGATTGGAAACAACTACAAGACATTCAAATAAATCTAGGCTGTGGCGAAACCATCATAGCGCAAATGTACTTAGAGGCATTGAAATGGGTCAACGAAATAGAAATTTAATTTTGCATTAAGAAGTTTTTCAATAAATCTTTACCGCCTTCAGTGGCAAAAGATTCTGGGTGAAACTGAATACCATAAATAGGATATTGTTTATGTTTAATCGCCATAATTTCACCTGTTTCGGCGATGCTTGCTGTAAGCTCTAAACACTCTGGTAAAGAGTTTGCTTCTGCTATTAAAGAGTGATAACGCATAACCTCAAGAGGATTTGGCATACCTTTAAAAATACTAAGATTATTATGCTTAATTGGACTAATCTTGCCATGCATTGGTGTATCAGCTTTAACAATTTTACCACCAAATACATGCACTACACCTTGCATACCCAAACAAACACCAAGCAAAGGTGTGTGTATACCTAGCTCCTTAATAATATCTGCGCATACGCCAAAATATTTTTTATCATCTGGTGAACCAGGGCCTGGTGAAATGATAATTCTGTCTGGCTTTGCTAGACGGATATCATCTATGCTTATTTTATCATTGCGCTTTACAATAATTTCTACATTTTCTATAGAACCTAGATTTTTTTCTGTATTTAAAATCTCACCAATAAATTGATAAAGATTATAAGTAAACGAATCATAATTATCGACTATATAAACCTTCATTATTTGCTGCCCTTATTGTTTTTTATAAATAAATCCAAAACTTTTTTTGTACCTGCAAATTTACGATTAATTTCTTGATATTCATCTTCAGGGTTAGAATCGTACACATTGCCACCGCATGTTTGTACATAAGCATCTTCACCATTAGCAAAAATTGTGCGAATAGGAATAGCAAAAGTACAATCACCGTTAAAAGAAAATGTCCCAACGGCACCGCCGTAGGGGCCTCGACCATCGTTTTCTAAATCATCAATAATTTTCATAGCTTCAATTTTAGGAGCTCCAGTTAAAGTACCCGCTGGAAAATTACTTGCTAATGCACTAAACATATCATGATTTTCGGCAATAATACCTACTATTTCACTAGCTATATGTTGCACATGACTAAAGCGTTTAATATCCATTAAGGAGCGTACTTTAACTGTACCAAATCTAGCAACACGCCCTATATCATTACGATGCAAATCTACAATCATATTATGTTCAGCAATTTCTTTAGGATTATTTAACAACTCTCTTGCCAAAGAAGTGTCTTCTTTTTTATTAGCCCCTCGCTTAGTTGTGCCTGCCAATGGAAAAGTCTCCATTTCACCTTGTCGCAATCTAAACAATAACTCTGGACTAGCACCTATTAATTTTTGATTATTAAATTTTAAATAATACATTTGCGGAGATGGATTAATCTCTCTTAGTTGTTCGTATAAATTTATGCAATCACCTTTTAGAGTAAAGCGTTTTTTAAAACCCACTTCTGTCTGAAAAATCTTACCATCAATTATATCCTGTTTTACTTTCATTACTGCTTGGCGATGCTGTTGCTTATCCATTGTTTCTTCGCCGATAATAACTTCTAAATTACCATTTATAGAATCTGGCTCTGCCATTATTTCTTCAACTAAATCCAAGCGTGATTTTTCATAATAAAAATAAATCAATTCGCCTGTCATCTTATCTAAAATTAACCCGTCTTTATACAAACCAAATCTAAAAGCATCAAACATATCACTGCTTTGCAATTGTAATGCTGGCTCAAAATAGTTCATACTATCATAACCCAAATACCCTGTTAAACCTCCAGCATATTTTCTGGAAATAATATTTTGAGGTACAATTGAGCGTAATAAATAATATGGGTTTTCACTTTGATATGTTGTTTTTTTGCCATGACGGTTTTCAATAACCAAATCTTTATTATTGGCATATATTTGAAGTTCTGGATCAAAACCGATAATTGAATGTCGCGATATATTAGAATCTTCTCCCAAAGATTCTAAATAAAAACAAGTGTCAAAACGCTTTTCTATTTTTTTAAAAAAACCAAAAAAATCACAATCAGCACTGATTGTAATATAATTAGGTTTACGAGGTAATTTTATTAATGGTGGGATTTCATTCATAATGTATTTTGTCTTTCAAAGCTTTTGAACCACGGGTAACAGTAGCTATGCCAACACCTAGTATCTCGGCAATTTGACGTTGCGGTTTACCCTCTTTTAATAATTTAAATATTTCTAAGCGTTTACTAATTTCGCTCAGTTCAGATGTTGTTAATAAATCTGTCAATAATTCTTCCATCTGTATAGCACTATTGGCCGAATAAAGATGTTTACTTAATTTTTTGATATGAACGGACTGTGTATTCATGTACTAGTACATAGTAGGGATTGAATACTATTTTGTAAAGTTTTTTTTAATCTCTGCTATGCAGTCTTCAAAACATATTTGGTATTACATCATATAAATCTTTTCTACTACTGAGAAAACATAACTGCTATTGATACAGGTTTATTACTAATTGATAAATACTTAAATTTTGAGTTGTAAAATTTCAAAAGGCACTGTAAATAAATCGCAGTGCCTTTTGAATAAAAAATTAAATTTCAGTTTCTTTTTTTAATAATTCTTCTAATTCACGCTCTTCTTTATGAGCTTCTTCAATAGTTACATGTTCTATATTTTCAACTAACGCAATATCATCTGCGCTAACATTGCCAATTACACGACCATCATCCAACAAATTATCTTCTTTTTCTGCCAACCTTTGAAATAATTTACGCAAATCTAAAGTTCCACCAATTGTAAACCAAACTGTTGAAACAACTGCAACTGCCCCTGGAACAACAACATTACTAATCAAAAACCAGTCTGCCCAAGCTTTATCGCTCATAGGCGAAACATAATTAACAATACAAAGTATTACAAAACTGCCAAAGCCCCAACCTATGGACCAAATAAATACTGACCATGCTAAAATTTTATCACCCTTAGTGTATTGAGAGTCAATACCAACCAATTTTTGAATAGCCACAAAAAAAGTCAGTTTTTCTTTTTCAACAGATTTGCCCTCGCGCCTATATTTGCCACGATGCAAAAGCCTATCCATATTAAAAGCTTCTTTGCATGTAAAATAAGAAACAATAATATAAAGAGAAATAGCTACAACCATACTAATAAAAAATATTTCTTGGGAATTGATAGGAAATGAATCTGGATTCATCCGCCAAACAATAAAAGGTTCTAATGGACCAGATAAAGTCTCTAAGATATTGCCTAAAGTGCCTACATAGCCCATTGAATCTAATGCTGGATATATATAAGCTGGCCACATTTTTTGCAAAATAATACCGCCTGTTGCTATAGATGAACCAGCCAATAACGATGCAAAAGCTCCAGCTGTTGTACCGCGTTTCCAATACAATCCACCAATAATTACAGGGCCTGAGCCACCAATCCAGATAGCACCTGTTATGGCAAAAAACATTAAAATAAAATCAATTTGAGAAAAGTAAAACGAAAATAGAAAAGCAAAAACTGCTACCAGAGCTATAACAATCCTCAACATCATTAATTGTTGGTGCGGGGTTACTGGCTTGCCTCGCAATGGTAAAATCAAATCTTGCACGATAATACTGCCCCATGAATGCATATAGGTAGTATCGGTACTGATAAGTAAAAATATACATAGGGCGCAAAAAATACCTGTAATACCTATTGGCAAAATATCTCTAAGTGCCGATGGCACACGCATTTGATTAAAAATTGTATTAAAGCTTGTAGCTGCCGATTTGTCGGAATGAGCAATAATATTTTTAATATTATCACGCAAAGGCTCTCTAGAGTTAGTAGAATCTTTAATTACCAAAGAGCTAATTGATTGCGGTGCAGTGCCAGTGGCAATATAAGTTTGAATATCTTTTTTTACTGTTGCATTTTCTGGTGAAACCACATCGGCAACTACTTTGGCAGCCAACTGTTGACGACACTCTTGCGCCTCTTTAGAAAAATGACTGTGTGTTAAAAATGTAAACCCTGCTATTGCCAAAAGTATATACATCATATTAGCAAAACCTGCTCGCCAAGTACCAAGAACAGCACCCATTTTTTGTTCATGAGCATTCAAAGCTGCGGCGTTATAGCCTTGACTACCAGACCACGACATACGATTTAATACATTACTTAATAACCCTACAAAAATATAAAACAAATTAAAGGTTCTTAACTTATCTATATCAAAAGGGTTTAATAAACTTTTACCCGGCTCTACATTAAGTAAAGCTGGTTCTATTTCTTGCCCCCAAGAGAATTTAAATAAAATATAAATCACAATTATGGCATATAACGGATAACTTAAAATACCTTGAATACAATCTGTAACCATAATTGTGATTTGACCACCTATACAAACAATAAAAACGGCCAAAGATAAAAAGGTTGCCATTACCAAGCCAAAGGTTGGAAAGCTAACACCTAAGATACTTATTTCTAATGGTAAATCGCAATAATAAATTAAAAAGCGTGCGCCCACCGCAGGGAAAATAGCATAGTTTAATACGCCTGATACTGATTGCAAAATGGCGGCAAAAATCCTAAAAGTGCGACTATAACGCATTTCTAAAAACTGCCCCATTGTCAAAGCACGGGTTTCTCTAAATCTAAAGATACAATAACCTGTTAAAGTTATAATAATGCCCAATGGCAAACCTATGCCAGACCAAAATGATACGGCAAAGCCTGAGTTATAATACATCTCAAACATTGCCACCAAACTAATTAATCCCATGCCAGCTTCTGCACCAGCTACAGCAACAACATAACGCCCTGCAACACGTCCAGCAGCTAAAAAGTCAGAAACTCCTTTAACGTATTTCTGCGCTTTTAAAGAAACGGCTAAAACCAATAATAATGGTACAAATACAATAAGCCAATCAATCCAATGCATAAAACTCCTTATCAATATAGTTAAAAACATAGTATATGATGCCAAAGAAAAACTTTTGGCATCATACAACTATCGATATATATGATTAATAAAGCATATTTATGCTAACTTAGCAAATGTATTTTAAATAAATCGTATGACTTAGTGTAAATAATAGCCTATTTGCTTACTATCTACGAACCCTTGCATTACCTTCCCAAATACTCCAAATCATCTCTTCATCAGCTGGTTGAGCATAGTCAGTATTCATAGTGGCTGCCAAAGCTCCGCTTGCCCAACCAAATTGAGTGGCTTTTTCTGATTGCCAACCTTTTAAAATCCCGTACAACAATCCGCCAACAAAACCATCACCACCACCAATGCGATCATAAACTACAATATCACGAGGCATAATAACATGCCAATCTTGATTATCAGACACAATAGCACCCCATTTATGATTATTAGTATTCACAACCTCACGCAAAGTTGTGGCATAAATAGAGCCATTTGGATAAACTTTTTTTACCCTTTCAATCATTTCTTTAAAACTTTCAATTTTAGCCTCTAACCCTTCTCCACCAGCTTCAGGGCCCTGAATACCAAGACAAAGCTGAAAATCTTCTTCGTTGCCTACTAAAATATCAGATAAGGATGCAATCTCAGAAAAAACTTCGCTTAATTCTGCTTCACGCCCCTTCCAAAATGAAGCTCGATGATTTAAATCAAATGAAATTTTAGTGCCATATTTTTTGGCAGTACGGGCAATATCTAAACAAAACTGAGACGTCTCTTTAGAAAGAGCCCCAATCAAACCAGACAAATGCACAATTTGCACACCATCTTGACCAAAGATTTTATCCAAATCAAAATCTTTTACATTTAATTTACGACCTACCTCACCAGCCCTGTCATTTTGAACACGGGGGCCTCGTGAACCAAAACCGCTATCAGCCATATTAATTTGATGGCGATATCCCCAAGGATCTTCTTGTTCAAACTCAGGACCTTCAAAATCCATACGTCGTGAACGCAAATTATCCTTAATAAAATGAGATACTGGTGAACCTTTTACAAAAGATGTTAAAATCTTAACGGGTAAGCCCAAAAACGAAGCTACACTTCCAACATTTGACTCGGCAGATGTCGCAGTCATTTTAAATATATCGCTACAATGAAATGGTTGACCATTCACAGGTGTCAATCTAACGCCCATACTTGTTGGGATAAGTAATGAATATTTATAATCTTTTTTTAATTCCATTTTTTGCCTTATAAATTATACGTTATAACTATTTGAAGTAGTATCACCACCTCTTCCAGTCCAGTTTGTATGAAAAAACTCCCCGCGTGGTTTATCGATACGTTCATAAGTATGCGCACCAAAATAATCCCTTTGAGCCTGTAATAAATTGGCAGGTAAGCGCTCTGTTCTATAACCATCAAAATAGCTTATAGCACTTGAAATAGCAGGCACGGCAATACCATTATTAATTGCCAAAGCCACAACTTTACGCCAACCAACCTGACAATCATCAACTTCTTTTTGAAAATAAGGATCGATTAATAAATTGCTCAAATTAGGATTGTTATCAAAAGCTTCTTTAATTTTACCTAAAAATGAAGAACGTATAATACACCCGCCACGCCACATTAGTGCAATCGCACCAAAATTTAGTCTCCAGTTATACTCTTTACCTGCTTCTTTCATAAGAGCATAACCTTGCGCATACGATATTATTTTAGACGCATATAACGCATCACAAATAGCATCTAACATCTCTTGTTTATCACCAGTAAAATTAATCTTTGGACCTTTAAAATGCTTACTAGCTTCTACACGTTCTTCTTTTTGAGATGATACACAACGGGCAAACACGGCTTCGCCAATTAAAGTAAGTGGCACACCTAAATCTAATGCTGTAATGCCAGTCCATTTTCCAGTACCCTTTTGACCTGCAGTATCTAAAATATTTTCAACTAATGCAGAACCATCTTCATCTTTATAGCCCATAATATCACGAGTAATCTCGTTTAAGTAAGAACTTAACTTACCGTTTTCCCACTGGGCAAACGTTTCTTGCATTTCATCAGCACTCATACCAAGCACATTTTTCATAATTGAATAAGCCTCACAAATCAATTGCATATCACCGTACTCAATACCATTATGAACCATTTTAACAAAATGACCTGAACCACCATCACCAATCCAATCACAACAAGGTTCATCATTTTCTACTTTAGCGGCAATAGCCTGAAAAATAGGTTTAACTGATTCCCATGCTTCCACAGCACCGCCAGGCATTATTGAAGGCCCTGTCAATGCACCCTCTTCACCTCCAGATACACCAGAACCAATAAAATGAATACCTTTTTCTTTTAAAGATGCAAAACGACGATCAGTATCTGGAAAATGTGTATTACCGCCATCGATAATAATATCACCCTTGTCCAATAACGGCGCAATTTTATCGATAAAAATATCAACCACTGGACCTGCTTTAACCATAAGCATAACTTTGCGAGGAGTTTTTAAATTGGCTACCAAATCCTCTACAGTATGACAACCTATGATATTTTTACCTTTGGCACGACCTTCAATAAAATTATCAACTTTGTCGGTTGAACGATTATGCACTGCTACAGTAAAACCACGAGATTCCATATTAAGAACCAAATTTTCTCCCATTACTGCAAGTCCTACCAACCCAATATCAGCTTTATCAGCCATCTTTTCTCCTTAAATTGAATCCCTAATTACTAGAGATGTTGAAAAATTATATGTTTGTAAACTTATACCTTTATTTAAAAAACCATGGATTTGTTCGTATAAATACACTCCAATAGTCTCTGTTCCCTGTTC
Source organism: Planctomycetota bacterium (assembly GCA_027063065.1). Classification (GTDB taxonomy): domain Bacteria; phylum Planctomycetota; class JAMOSO01; order JAMOSO01; family JAMOSO01; genus JAMOSO01. The sequence goes on from JAMOSO010000024.1 coordinate 47,500, forward strand.
AATTGTACTTAAAGATGGGTTTGTATACGCACTATATCTATCATTATCAAAACCCATTATTGCAACCTGTTTTGGGACTTTAATATTAGCCTTAGATAAAGTATGTAAAATCCCCAATGCGATTCTATCGTTATGACATACTAACGCATCTAAATCAGAAAGATTATTAATAATTTCGACTCCCACAGCTTTACCGCCTTCAAATGATGGTTGCGAGTTAAAGACTAATTCTCTTTGTAAACCAGCCAACTTTAAACCACTACGGTAACCTCTTAAACGTGGTTCTTGTCTAAAACCCTGCAAAACCAAAGCTATCTTTTTGCGACCACGACTAGCCAATTCTAAAACTGCATCATGAAAACCATTTTCGCGATTAATCATAACGCTTGGATAATTTGTATCTACAACAGGGTCAACCAACATAAATGGATAGGACTGCTCCATCAAAGTATCATAATGATTATGTGCAGATATCTCCATCGCAGAAAAAATAACAATGGCATCACAATGTGGTTTCATTTTATCTAGCAACTCTAATTCGTGGTCAAAACTACGCGCCCTATTTATAAGCAAAGAATAATCCGCCAAACTAAATAAACGCGTCATTGTGTCAATTCTAGCCCTGTTGACTTCGGAATCTGCCGAACTTTGTATCACACCGATAGTATTATTACGCCCCGTCCGCAAACCCCTGGCTCTAATATTTGGCTGAAACTTCATATCTTTAGCAATTTGCAAAACACGCTCTCTAGTAGAATTTTTAACAGGACCAGAGTCGTTAAAAACCCTGCTAACGGTGCGTGCTGAACACCCTGCTAAATTTGCTATATCATGTATGGTTGCCATAATCGTTCCAATCAGTTATATTTTGCCACAGTTTATGCCATCGATGGCATTTGTCAACAGGAGAACAAAAAATGACTACTCATTTCGCAAAGGGTTCAAGATCAATAATATTTAATCAAAATCAAAAATCTCTGGCGTTAGATAATATTTTGGCAAGCATTAATATTGACGCAAAACGCGTTTTATTAATCCCTCCAGATTATACTAGGCTACATTCTGACGCTGGCAATTTAACCGCCATGCTATACGCAAAACTAAGCTCAAACGCCCACGTAGATATTTTACCTGCCCTTGGCACGCACGTTCCAATGACACAAGATGAAATAATCAGTATGTTTGGCAATGAAATACCAATGGATAGATTTTTAATTCACGATTGGCGTAATGGAGTAACCGAATTAGGTATTGTACCAGAAGAAAAAATAGCACAATTATCCGAAGGAGCTGTCAAATACCCAATGCAAGTTGCCATTAGTAATCATTTAGTAAATGGCAATTATGATTTAATTTTAAGCATTGGACAAATAGTGCCTCACGAAGTAATCGGTATGGCAAATTATACAAAGAATATTTGTATAGGCGTCGGCGGAGCTGACATGATCAACAAAAGTCATTACCTAGGTGCAGCTTATGGCATTGAACGTATATTAGGCAATACTGTTACACCTGTTAGACAGGCATTGGATTACGGATTTAATCAATTTATTAACCATTTGCCAATTCATTTTATTTTTACAGTTATGGCAAAAGAAAACGAAAAATTAGTAATGCGCGGCCTCTATGGTGGCGATGATTTTGCCACGTTTGAAAAAGCCGCAAAACTTTCACAACAAGTGAATTTAGATTTATTAGATCAGCCAATTAAAAAAGCCATTGTGTATTTAGAACCTGGAGAATTTAAATCAACTTGGCTAGGCAACAAAGCTGTATATCGCCTACGCAAAGCAATGGCAGACGATGGAGAGCTAATCATACTCGCCCCCGCATTACGAGAATTTGGCGAAGACAAAGAAATCGATCGCCTAATACGTAAATATGGTTACTTAGGCACACCTACAACTTTACAACAATGCAAAGACAATGATGAATTACGCAACAATTTAAGTGCCGCAGCACATTTAATACACGGCGCAAGTGAAGGTCGATTTTCTATAACTTATTGCCCTGGAGAAAACATCAGCCAACAAGAAATAGAAAGTGTAGGTTATAAATATAAAAGCTATGCAGAAATGTCCACCTTATATAATCCAAACATATTAAAAGACGGATACAATCAAGTGAATGAAGAAGAAATTTTTTACGTTTCAAACCCTGCCCTAGGTCTATGGGCATTAAAAAGTGATTTTTAATTTTATTTAATTGGAGTAAATATGAAATTATCTCTCGATAATCAAGTCGCAGTTGTTACCGGTGCAGCTGGAGTACTATGTTCATCACTGGCAAAATCATTATTAGAATGTGGCGCTAAAGTAGTTTTACTTGGTCGTACAGCATCTAAAGTAGAAAATTTAGCCAAAAAATTTGCCGACGAAGGTCTGACGCAAACACTTGCTATCGGTGCTGACGTTTTAGACAAACAATCTTTAATCAATGCTAAAAAGAAAATCAACGACACTTGGGGAGCAGTATCCATTTTGGTAAATGGCGCTGGAGGCAACTCACCAGGTGCAACAAGTCCGCAGGAAGTTATGGATAGCAAAGAAGGTTCATTTTTTGAAATGGACTTAGACGGTTTCGATCAAGTTATGAAACTAAACTACAATGGAACATTATTACCATGTATGGTTTTTGGCGAAGATATGCTTGATTGTCAAAATGCATCTATTATCAATATCAGTTCTATGTCTGCCATTTCACCATTAACTAAAGTGGCTGGATATAGCTCTTCAAAAGCAGCTATTAATAACTTTACCCAGTGGTTAGCGGTACATTTTTCTAAAAAAGGTATCCGTGTAAATGCAATCGCACCTGGCTTTTTTGTATCAGAACAAAATCGTTTTTTACTTTATGAAGAAGACGGCAAGACACTGACACCGCGAGGCAATAAAATCATTAAAGCCACGCCAATGGAACAGTTTGGTAATCCTGAAGATTTAAATGGTGCTTTAGCCTTTTTATGCAGCCCACAAGCACGCTTTATCACAGGCATTGTTTTACCTATTGATGGCGGATTCTCTGCTTATTCTGGAGTTTAAAATACTACAGTAAAGGCTAATACTTCATTTGCGTATTAGCCTTTATATTTTAGCACATATCAACTTGGACTTATAAACACAACCATTTATAATATTTTTAAATATTATAAGGGAATTTTAAAATGGATTGGAAAGTATTTTTTACTATTTTTGGCTCGGTTTTTTTAGCAGAACTTGGCGATAAAACTCAACTTGCTACCATGTTATTTGCTTCAGATAAAGCGGTAAGTAAGTATACTGTTTTTTTAGCTGCTTCAGCTGCTTTAATAGTAGCCACAGCTGTTGGAGTAATTGCAGGCAGTTTATTATCTGAATATATCAATGTTAAATATCTCAATTATATAGCAGGGATTGGATTTATAATTATCGGGGCATTAACTTTATATAATGCTTAATTAATACAATCACAATTTAACCATAACTTACAACTGCTATGATTAAATTGTGATTTAATATTATTAACTAATTCGTTTTTGATTTGATGTTGAAATTTGTGATGCAGATTTTGAATCCTTAACACCTTCTACCATACGTTTTAAATCATCAACAAAACGCATAACCTCAGAAGCTTGTGCGCCCAACTCTTCGGCAGATGCGGCTCCCTCTTCTGAATTTGCCGCATTTTGTTGCGTAACTTTATTCATTTGAGCTACTGTAATATTAATTTGCTCAATACCTTTAGACTGTTCATTACTTGCCGAAGCAATTTCGGTAGCAATATCATTAACTTTAGATATTCCTTCAGATATTTGATTTAAAACATCGACCACTTCTTTAGTTATTGAAACACCATTATTAGCATTCTCAACCGAATTAGTAATCAAAGATGCTGTACTTTTAGCTGCCTCAGCCGATCTTTGAGCCAAACTACGCACTTCTTCGGCAACAACAGCAAACCCCTTGCCAGCATCACCCGCACGAGCAGCTTCTACAGCAGCATTTAAAGCTAACAGATTGGTTTGAAAGGCTATTTCTTCAATTGTTTTAACAATACCAAATGTTTCGTCTGATGATTTTTTAATTTCTGAAATTGCATCTGTCATTTTTAGCATAGATTTAAAACCTAAATCAGCTGCTTGTTTTGCATCGGAAGCCAACTGTTGCGCATGGTTAGAACTGTCAGTATTTTGTTTAATCATAGATGTAAACTCTTCTAATGATGCAGAAGTTTCTTCAAGACTAGAAGCCTGCTCATTGGCACTTTCTGCCAATTCTTGAGATGCCTGTGCAACTTGAGTTGACGCAGAAGTAACCTGATGAGCGCCATCAGCTAAACCTTCAATACTAACGTTTATTTTATCAATGGATTTACCAGAGATTAACCAAAGCAAAAATACACCTATCAATAACAAAAGCAAAGACGGAATAAATGTAACTAATTTTAAATATCTAATATCCGCGTTAATTTCTGCAACATTTAATTGATAAACCATAACAGCGACAGTTTCTCCATTAAAACTATGCAATGGAAAAGCCATATAAGTTAAATCATTCATCTTGAAAGAAGTAGGTTTAATCTTACCTTTATCAAAAAATTCATTTGTTACAAGCGCTTCATTAAAATTGTCCGATTTACTAACAAAAATAAAATCTTTAAATGTCTTGGCGTTCTCCACAATATTTGACATTTTAAATTTAGATGTTATCGGCAATAATTTTTTATCCATATAAACGGCAATATCTTCTTTATCCAAATTTTTTGTAGATAAATAAATATTGTTCATATTATGAATAGACTCAACATCACCCAAATACTTATTATTATCGTCAAATATAGGTGCTAAGCCACGAATCACCAAACCTGATCTGCCAGCCTCAATACCTAAAATAGGCTTTTTAGTTTTGCTAATAGATATAATAGTATTTCTGAAAGAGCTTAAATCATCACCACGCTTTTTTGACCACATTCTGGCAAATGATCTAGCTGGTGGTAAATGAAAATGAATTTTCTTTTTTTACCTGTAATTTCTGATGCATTTTTGATAACACTGGCAACATTATCAAATAAAATTTTACTACCCTTTTTGACACTGTTAGTTTCATAGAATTTTTTGTATGCTTTTTTCACTTCTGGCATACCTGCAAATATACTTGACTCGCTTAATGCTTTTTTGGAAACTCGTTTAATATCTTGATTCACTGTTATAACTTTTAACTGTAACCTATCTTCTATTTGTTTATTTTTTGATTTCTCTAATAATGTCGATATTACTATACCAATAACAAAAAATATCACACAGAACATTACAATAGGTGTTAATAATATTTTGGTTTTAAATTTCATAACCAGCCCCCCTAAAAAAAATAAAACTCTTTATAAAAAAGAGTAATATATAAATAAAATACTACTTTTTATGATAAAGGTTTTATGTAAATATTAAAGCCTAAAAATCATCACTGTTAGCACAAAGTAGTAATATCCACTTTTGCAATATTACAGCAAACCAGTAGTGTATTATAGCGCTCGTCATAATGTTTCCCGAATTAATACCTACAGACGACAATACCCTTACACTGTTTGGCAGAGCCTTAAAAAACCTTGATATAGAGTGTATTTATACCAAAACACCACAAGCAAAGAGTCAGGTTAAAAGTGTAAACCAAACATTACAAGATTACATATAGACTAACGAAAAGCCGCCTATTATTGAGGATGAGAATATTAATTGGAGACCACTTTATTAAATGGACCCTGTTTAAATAAATAAATTTTATAGATTATTTATTTATATTATGCCACAATATTTCATTTCAATTAATATAGAAAATCAAAAAGGATTAGTATGCAATTTGCGGACCCAAAAAACGATATAGCATTTAAAAAAATCTT
>JAMOSO010000025.1 GCA_027063065.1 Planctomycetota bacterium
CCTATAGTAACACCTACTCATGAGCTTCGGCAGGGTGACATTTGCTACATGTAGCAGGTGTTACTATAGGTGATATAAAAGTATTAGTACCTTTAACGCCTTCACAGTTTTGAGCTGCCATGGGGTTATCTGCATTGACTTGGTGACAGTCTATGCAACTGACGCCTACGTGCGCATGTCTAGAATTACGCCAATCATGAACGATGCCATTGTTAACGTCTGCATGGCACTTTATACATGCTTTTGCCTCTACAGAGACATTGCGATTAATCACCAAAAGTTTGGCGTTAGGCGCAGCATGTAAAACAGTACCAAGACCTATTAAGCTTAATATAGCTAATTTTAGGGTCTTTGATTTCATTTCTTTTCCTCCGAAGAAATATGTAACAGTAAATTTTTGTGTCCAACATGTTGATGACATGATACACAATTTAATTTTGTCGATTGATTAAAATAACTTTTATGGGCTAATAATGCTTTAGGATTTGCGGATGTTTTTTCTTTGAGTTTAACATGACATTTTAAGCATCCAGAATCATACACAAATTTAGTGCGATGTTTGCGGTTTTCTGTCCAGTCAAATTTAGACATATCTTTAGTAGCATTTGACCAGCCATCTTTAGCTCCAGCAAAACCTTTTGCAATTAAAAAACCCATTGTTGAATTGTGTGGTAGGTGGCAATCGGTACATTCTGCTACAAAACCAATTTTATTGTTGCCACCATGAACATCGTCGTCAAATGCTTTTACCATACCTTGCATTTCATGACAACTTCCACAAAATTCTGCATGTCCTGTTTCAACGATTTTATCAGTTGCTAAAATAGCAATGAGTAAACCTACGCCTATGCTGGCGATAATAATTAAGGCTAATTTTTTTTTGTTCATATACACGACCTCTAAATAAACTGCAAATAGCTTTATTAACTATACTTTATGTCAATAAGTATTGGAATACCAGATAAAAGTTCAGTTTTTTGCTGTGAAATTAAAAAGCTCTAAAGAAAACTTTAGAGCTTTTTAATGTTAATATTTGAAGTGATATTAATCGTTTTTTTCTTCAGCAGGTAAAGCTGCCTTGCGACTTAACTTTAAACGCCCCATAGAATCAATATCTATTAATTTAACGTCTAGTTCATCACCCATTTTTACGATTTCATTAATATCTTTAACAAATTCGTTAGATAGTTCAGAAACATGACATAGGCCTTCTAATCCAGGCAATATTTCAACAAAGACACCAAAGTCCTTTATTCCCTTGATAGGACCATGATATATTTTGCCAATTTCAGGATTGCAAGTTAAAGCTTCTACTTTTGCTTTAGCAGCTTTACCGCCTTCTTGTGTTTCGGCGACAATAGTTACTGTGCCGTCGTCATCAACAGTGATTGTAGAATTAGTTTCTTCTTGCATTGCACGTATAATTTTACCACCAGGTCCAATCATAGCGCCTATTTTATCTGTGTTAATTTTTAAAGAGAACATACACGGTGCGTGTTCGGAAAGTTCTTCACGTGGAGCATCAAGTCCTTTCATCATCTCTCTTAGGATATGCAAGCGTCCTTCTTTGGCTTGATTTAATGAAGTTTCTAAAATTTCTCTACTTAACCCGTCAATTTTAATATCCATCTGGATAGCCGTAATGCCGTGTTGTGTGCCAGTAACTTTAAAATCCATATCACCTTCGTGATCTTCTTCGCCTTGAATATCACTTAAAATAGAAATATCATCACCTTCTTTAACTAATCCCATTGCAACACCGGCAACTGGATCTTTAATTGGAACACCTGCATCCATTAACGCTAAGCAACCGCCACAAACAGAAGCCATAGAAGACGAACCGTTTGATTCTGTAATGTCAGATACGATACGAATAATGTATGGAAATTCTTCATGAGAAGGAATCATTGGTTTTAATGCGCGTTCGGCTAAATTTCCATGTCCAATTTCTCGGCGTTTGGTGCCGCCCATGCGTCCGCATTCACCAACGCAGTAAGGAGGGAAATTATAATGCAGATAATAGCGTTGAGAGTCAGTACCATTTAGGCCTTCTACGATTTGGTCATCACGTCCTGAACCTAATGTTACACTCACCAATGCCTGAGTTTCGCCACGTTGAAACATTGCAGAGCCATGTTGACGACTAAATACACGAGTTTCTACTTCGATGGGGCGTATTTCGTCTGTTTTACGTCCATCAAGTCTAATACCGCCAGCAATAGTTTTGCGTGTATCTGCTCTTAATACTTCTTTGAATGCCGCAGAGATTTCGTTTTTTGTATTTTCTAATTCATCTTCGGCAATGCCAGCGCTTAGAGATTCAATGATTTCTTCTTTTAATGCATCGATGGCTTTTTCACGATTTTTTTTGCCGGCAGTTATATTTGTAGGGTTAATACGGTCGCCAAAAGCAGCTAAAATTTTTGATTTATAAGGGTTTTCTGCAGGAGGTTCATAGCTGTCTTTTTCTTTACCAACTTCAGCGACCATTTTTTCTTGTAGTTCGATAACTTCTTTGATGGCTTCATGTCCTGCTAGAATACCATCCAACATAATTGTTTCACTGACTTCATCTGCGCCAGCTTCAACCATACAGACGTTTTCTTTAGTTGCTGATACAATTAAATCTATTTTAGAATCTTTCATTTGATCAATAGTAGGATTAATAACATATTCTTCATTAATATATCCAACTCGACAGCTACCTGTAGGTCCCATAAAAGGCATTGATGATATTGATAGTGCGGCAGATGCGCCTATCATGGTGGCAATGTCTGGATCGTTAGTTTTGTCAAAGCTCATTACATGTCCTGCCACTTGAATCTCATCGCAATAACCTTCTGGAAATAGAGGGCGAATAGGGCGATCGATCATACGGCAAGTTAAAATCTCTTTAGTAGAAGGACGTGCTTCGCGTTTAATAAATCCTCCAGGAATTTTACCTGCAGCATAATAAGCTTCACGATATTCTACGGTTAATGGGAAAAAGTCAGTCCCTTCTCTTGATGCGCTATGGCATGCAGTTACTAATACTTCGGTATCACCATGTTTAACGATAACTGCTCCACCAGCTTGTTTGGCAATTTTGCCAGTTCTGATAGAAAATTTTGTTCCACGCCAATCAATTTCGTATACTTTTTCTGTGTTCATCTTCTTCTTTTCCTTCTTTTGCGACGCTATTTCTTTTTTATGCGCCTTTTCTGTAAATAGGACAATGTCCCTAATTAAAAAAGGCCAGCTTTTTGCTGGCCTTGTATTTTTTTATTTGATGCGTATTTTTAAGCTCTTACAAAGTTCACCATAAGCTTGAATATCTTTGCTTTTTAGATAGGTCAATAATTTAGCGCGCTTAGCAACACAGCGTAATAAACCACGTCTTGAGCTAAAGTCTTTTTTATGTACTTTCATGTGTTCTGTAAGATCGTTGATTCTTTCTGTGAATAAGGCAACTTGCGATGCTGTTGAACCAGTGTTTTTTTCGTTACCACCAAAAGTGTTAACTAATTCTACTTTTTTTTCTTTTGCTACAGTCATTTTGACTCCTTGAAGTAATTTCCAACATACCGCATCATGCGTATACATTAGACAGTGTAAATTGATTTGATGATATTAGCGTGCTGGACGGTAAAGGTCAACCTTTAACCACTTTATACCCCATTTTCTACATTCGTATGGATATGTCATACGAAGATCAAAATGGTAGATGCCTTTTCTTTTCCAACTTTTACGCATGCCACTGCCAGTATCGTCGACAGTTCTTAATCCAACTCCTGGTATAGAAACCATTGTGCCATATGGTACTGCAGAAGGGTCGGCAGCAACACCAGTGCGTTTCCATGCGTTTTTTCCTATCGATGTTTTTCCGTTAGCAAATGTACCGCAAGAAAGGGCATCTGGACTATATGCTGTGATTTTAGCTTTTATAGTTTTCCAATATACATATTTGGTATGATTAATTTTATTAGATTTATTGAATTTTATATTGTTTAATTGTGAAGTATCTATTGCAAGCTCAGGTTCTGGTTGCATATCAGATATTGCATTAATTGGCTTAGCTGGCTTATTTTTGTTTATTTCGCTTGATACAGCTTGGTTATTAAGTATTCTAAATGTGATATGACCTTTGCTGATTTCTCTTTTGTTAGAGGCATCTACATTGGCTGTATTTGTTGGCAAAACAACGCAGATAGTTGCTATTTGTAATAGTATCATCTTGATTTGCCAGGGTAATCGGTATCGTTTTTTGAATGACTCCATTTAAGTATTATTATCAATAAAATTTAAAAGGTCAATAGAAGAAAAATACAGATAGATTTTATAATTGAACTATATTTTTTATTAAGGCTATATTATGTCAGTAGTTAGAACCATAGACTTGCGTTTAGAACAGGGTTTTGAACCTATACAGGATCTCTTAAAAAAGTCAGAAATAATGGAAAAAAATTTCCAGATTAAATTTGGTCAAGATGTTCAAAATTATGTATCTGATATTATTAGTAAAGTTAAAGATTCTGGCGATGAGGCGTTGAGGTGTTTTGCAGAGAAATTTGATGGGTTTAGACCAGATGCATTAGAAGTCTCTGAAACAGAAATAGAACACGCGTATAATGATTTGGATGATTTAACTATTCAGCGTCTTAAAAAGGCTGCAGATAATATTGTTGCATACCAAAAACGTTTAATGCCACAAGATATGCCTTTAAGTGGCATTGCTGGTGCACAAACTGGCGGGCGTTATACTGCTGTTAGAAAAGCAGGTATTTATGTGCCGGGGGGAAGGGCTCCGCTTTGTAGTTCTGTATTGATGAATGTCATTCCTGCTGTTGTGGCAGGTGTAAAAGAAATATATATGTGCACGCCCGCAGGAGTAGATGGGCTTATAGCCAAAGAAATTTTAGCTGCGGCCAAAATTGCTGGTGCTACAAAGGTTTTTAGATTGGGTGGAGCTCAGGCAATAGCTGCATTGGCTTATGGGACAGAGACTGTGCCAGCGGTGGATACTATTGCGGGCCCAGGAAATATATTTGTAACTTACGCAAAGAAGGAAGTTTTTGGTAAAGTAAATATTGATATGTTAGCTGGACCTAGTGAGGTTTTAATTGTAGCTGATAATACGGCAAATCCTCGATTTATTGCTGCAGATATGTTGGCTCAGGCAGAGCATGATCCTTTGGCATCTGCGATAGCAATTTTAACTGACGAAAACATGGTGGATAAGATTAAACAAGAAATAGAGATTTTATTAAAAGGCGCCAGTACAGAAGAAACCGCTCGTCAAAGTTTACGAGATTATTCGGCAATAGTTTTGGTTAAGGATATGCAACAGGCAATAGATGCAGCTAATTTAATATCTACTGAACATTTGATGATACAAACTAAAGATAATGATATGGTAGCTAATAGTATTGTAAATGCGGGTGCTATTTTTATTGGTTCTTATTCTTCTGAGGCACTTGGAGATTATTTTGCAGGGCCATGTCATACGTTGCCAACAGGTGGCTCGGCAAATGCTTTTAGTGCTTTGAGTTGTTTAACCTTTATAAAACAAACATCTTTAATTAAGTATAGTCAACAAGCATTTAATGATGTTGCTAGCGATGTTGTTGCTTTGGCGGATTTAGAAGGCTTACATATGCATAAGATGAGTGTGGAAGTGCGTAGAGAACAGAAATAAACTCGGGAAAAATTTAAATTAAGTTGACCTATTTTTTTTCTTGTGCAACATACAGGGATATAAAAAAATTTTTATTTTGAATGGAGAAAAAATGACTTTAGTTACACAGCAAGCCCCTAATTTTACCGCGACTGCCGTAATGCCTGATAATACGTTTAATGAGGCGTTTAGTCTTGCGGATTTGAAAGGTAAATATACATTGCTATTCTTTTATCCTTTAGACTTTACTTTTGTATGTCCGTCAGAAATTATTGCATTTGATAAAAAATTAGATGAATTTAAAAAACGCAATACAGAAGTAGTTGCCGTGTCAATTGATTCGCATTTTACGCATTTAGCATGGAAAAACACTCCTGTTAATAAAGGTGGTATTGGCAATGTGCAATTTCCAATGGTAGCGGATTTAAACAAACAGATTTCTAAGGATTATGGTGTATTATTAGAAGATGCTGGGATTGCTTTGCGCGGTTTATTTTTGATTGATAAAGATGGTGTGGTTCAACATTCTTTGGTAAATAATTTACCGTTGGGACGCAATGTAGATGAGGCGTTGCGTGTTTTAGATGCTTTACAATTTACGGAAGAGCATGGTGAAGTGTGTCCTGCTAATTGGCGTCAAGGTGATGAAGCTATGAAACCAACAGCTGAAGGTGTAGCGGAATATTTGGCAAAAAATAATTAAATGTTATAAGGGCTTATAATTTAGCTTATTTCAATAAAAAAGGTTGTATTTTTACACGTAAAAATACAACCTTTTTTATTGACTAAATAATTAATTTCATTGAAATAATTAAATATTATATTTAAAGGAGAATTGATGCAAAGAATAATAGTAGTTATGAGTTTGATTTTATGCGTGTTTATTTCTGTGGCTAATGCGTCTGAAAAAGACTGGAATAATGATTTAGATTTAGCTTTAAAAAAAGCACAGAAATCTAAAAAGGCAGTTCTGGTTGATTTTACAGGTTCTGATTGGTGTACTTGGTGCATAAGATTACATGAAGAAGTTTTTGCTAAACCAGAATTTAATAAATGGGCAAAAAATAATTTGGAATTAGTCGTTTTAGATTTTCCACAAAATAAACCACAAAATGAGGACTTAAAAAAAAAGAATCATGAGTTAGCCGAAATTTATGGTGTGCGTGGTTTTCCTACTGTATTGATACTGGATTCTAATGGTAAATTAATTGGCAGAACAGGCTATTTAGCAGGTGGGGTCAAATCTTATATTAAGCATTTACAAACTATTATTTCTACAAAATAAAAGCGAGGTTATATGTTAAGATTATTAGTGTTGTTTGTTTTTTGTTTAGTTAGTGTTAATGCTTATGCCAGTACAGTACGGGTTTTAACCAGTACATATCCTTTGTATTTAATTACTAAAAATGTAATAGGTAATGTAAAAAATATAAAATTAGAATTATTAACGCCTGCTAATGGGGGGTGTCCGCATGATTATTCGTTGTCTTCAAAAGATATGATGCGCGTCGCCAAAGCAGATGTTCTAATAGTTAATGGGCTAGGTCTAGAGGCTCATATTGGTTTAAATAAACTTAGTTCAAAGGCTAGGGTTATCGATACTAGTATGGGTGTAAAAGATAGAATATTATTACATAAGACTCAAATTGTAAAAGATTTGCATGGTAAATTTAATCCTCATTTATTTGTTAGTCCTCGGTTAAATGGCGAGATTGCTATAGAGATAGCTAGGCATTTAAGTTACGACAAAAATCAGTCTAGACAATTTATGCAAAATGCTATGGCTTATGCAAAACAAATGCAAAAATTGAATGCGGAATTTGTTGCTGTAACACAGGGTTTAAAGCACAAATCTGTTATTCAATCACATGGTGTATTTGATTATTTGTTTGCAGATATGGGTATTGAAATTAAAGCTAAAATGCAGGATCAAGGACGAGAACCATCGGCTGCTAAAATTAGATTTTTAATCAATTTAATAAATACAGAGCATATTGTAGCTATATTTTCAGAGCCACAATATCCGCAAAAGGTTGCAATATTGTTATCGAAAGAGACAGGTGTGCCAACAGCTGTTTTAGATCCAGTAGTAAGTGGACCTCTAGATGCTAATTTAGATTATTTCGCAACACAAATGCGTAAAAATTTGCAGATAATTAAACGGATATTAATAAAATAAAATTATTATTTGATTTTATTCGTATTTTAAATTTGTTATCATATTAAGTTATTGTTTAAACTCTATATTAAATTGTAGAGTTTAGTTAATTTTTTTATTTTTTTTGGAGACATAATGAGCAAACAGTATATAACTGTGGACGGTAACGAGGCTGTAGCCCGCATCGCCCATAAAACCAATGAGGTTGCAATCATTTATCCTATTACACCTTCAACACCTCTTGGTGAGCTTTCTGATATTTTAAGTTCTCAAGGTCAAACTAATATTTGGGGTAATGTACCAGATGTTGTAGAGATGCAATCAGAAGCTGGTGCAGCTGGAGCATTACATGGTGCTTTACAAGCTGGTTCAATTGGTACAACTTTTACCGCTTCTCAAGGTCTTTTGCTTAAAATACCTAATATGTATAAAATTGCAGGTGAATTAACACCAACTGTTTTTCATGTAACTGCAAGATCTTTAGCAGCACAAGGACTTTCTATTTTTGGTGATCATCAAGACGTTATGGCAGCACGTGCAACAGGCTTTGCAATGTTGGCTAGTGCATCTGTTCAAGAAGCAATGGATTTTGCATTGATTTCTCAAGCTGCTACTTTTGAATCACGTGTACCTTTTATGCACTTTTACGATGGGTTTAGAACTTCACATGAAGTATGCAAAATTGAAAATATAAATGATGATATTATTCGTGAAATGATTAATGATGATTTAATTCGTGAGCATCGTGCTCGTGCTTTAAATCCAAATAAGCCAACAATGACTGGTACATCACAAAATCCTGACGTTTATTTCCAAGGTCGTGAAACAGTCAATGCGTATTACAATGCCACTCCAGCAATTGTACAGTCTGTCATGGACAAGTTTGCTAAGCTTACAGGTCGCCAATATGCTCCATTTGAATATTATGGTGCTGAAGATGCAGATCGCGTTATTATGGTAATGGGTTCTGGTATCGGACCTATTCAGGAAACAATTGATTACCTAAATGCTAATGGCGAAAAAATAGGTATGGTTAAAGTTCGCTTGTATCGTCCGTTTTCAGCAGAATTATTAGTAGATGCTATTCCTGCTTCAGTAAAAAGTATTGCGGTATTGGATCGTACAAAAGAACCAGGTTGTTTAGGTGAACCTCTATATTTAGATGTGGTTACTGCATTGGTCGAAAAAGGCAGAACTGATGTAAAAACTATCGGTGGACGTTTTGGTTTGTCATCAAAAGAGTTTACTCCTGCTATGGTTAAGGCTATATATGATGAATTAAACAAACCTCAGCCTAAAAATCATTTTACAATTGGTATTAATGATGATTTGAATAATACCAGTTTGGACTATGACATATCATTTGATTTAGAAAAAGAAAATGTTGTGCGTTCTATGTTTTTTGGTTTGGGTTCTGACGGTACAGTAGGTGCTAATAAAAATACAATTAAAATTATTGGTACTGGCACAGATAATTATGCTCAAGGTTATTTTGTATATGATTCTAAAAAAGCTGGCTCAACAACAACATCGCATTTGCGTTTTGGACCAGAACCAATTAATTCTACTTATTTGATTAGCTCGGCTAATTTTGTTGGTGTTCATCAGTTTCAATTTTTAGAAACTACAGATGTTCTAGGTAAAATTGTTAAAGGCGGTACCTTTTTATTAAATTCTCCTTATTCAGTTGATGAAGTTTGGAATCATCTTCCAGGTCAAATTCAAAAAACCATCATTGAAAAAGAGTTGAAATTCTATGTGATTGATGCTTATAGTGTTGCTAAAAATGCGGGCATGGGTAATAGAATTAATGTAGTTATGCAAACATGTTTCTTTAAATTATCTGGTATTTTGCCAGAAGATGAGGCTATTGCTAAAATTAAAGAAGCAATCAAAAAGACCTATGGCAAAAAAGGTGATAAAGTTGTTAATATGAATAATGCAGCTGTAGATGATTCTTTGTCTCATCTGCAAGAGGTAAACGTTCCAAATAATGTAACATCTGAAGTTGTTAAACATAGTCTAGTTCCTGCTGATGCTGATGAATTTGTTGTTAAGGTAACTGCAGAAATTATGGCAGGCCGTGGTGATGATTTGCCTGTATCTGCTATGCCAGTTGATGGTACTTTCCCAACAGGAACATCTTCATACGAAAAATCAAATGTTTCGGCAACAGTTCCTGTTTGGAATGAAGATATTTGTATTCAATGTGGAGCTTGTGGTTTGGCGTGTCCTCATTCATGTATTTCTATGAAACAAGTTACAGATGAACAGTTGGCTGGCGCTCCAGCGACATTGAAAAAAGCACCGTTAAAAGGCAAGGGTGCAGACGGTAAAAACTTTTTATTGCAAGTGGCCGTAGAAGATTGTACTGGCTGTTCATTGTGTGTTGAAGTTTGTCCTGTAAAAGATAAAGCTGTAGAAGGTAAAAAAGCAATCAATATGGACGATAAAGAGCCTATTCTTGAGGCAGAACGTGCTAATTTGATTTTTCATGATTCGCTACCAGTAGTGCCAAGGTCTGAAGTAGATCTAAATACTGTTAAAGGAACTCAGTACTTAGAATCAACTTTTAAATATTCTGGAGCTTGTGCAGGTTGTGGCGAAACTCCTTATGTAAGATTGTTATCTCAATTGTTTGGTGATCGTTTGATGATTGCTAATGCAACAGGTTGTTCTTCTATTTATGGTGGTAATTTACCAACTACTCCTTGGCATAAATCACAATCGGGTAAAGGACCAACTTGGTCAAATTCTTTATTCGAAGACAATGCTGAATTTGGATTTGGTTTTTCTGTTACAGCTCGTAAAAACCGTGTAATTGCTACGGATTTATTAAAGAAATTATCTGACAAGTTAGATTCTGCTCTTGTGGATGGCTTATTAAATGCTGTTCAAGAAAACGAGGCAGATTATGAAGCACAAGCAAATCGTGTTAAAGAGTTAGAATCTGCATTGGCAGGTATGGAAGATAATGACGCGAAGCATTTATTGAGTCTTGCAGATTTCTTTATAG
This sequence comes from Planctomycetota bacterium, assembly GCA_027063065.1. GTDB lineage: Bacteria > Planctomycetota > JAMOSO01 > JAMOSO01 > JAMOSO01 > JAMOSO01. The sequence continues at coordinate 10,828 of JAMOSO010000025.1, forward strand.
ATCGTTCAATCTGGTCTGTCGGTGGTGATGGATGGGCTTATGATATTGGTTATGGTGGTTTAGATCACGTTTTAGCTAGCGGTAAAGATTTTAACTTGTTGGTTTTAGATACAGAAGTGTACTCAAATACTGGTGGTCAAGCTTCTAAATCAACACCACGTGCTGCGGTAGCTAAATATGCTGCTGGTGGTAAACCTACTCGTAAAAAAGATTTAGGCCTTATAGCTGCTGCTTATGGTAATGTTTATGTCGCTCAAATTGCAATGGGAGCAAATAATCGTCAAACTATTAAAGCATTCCGTGAAGCAGAAGCTCATAAAGGTCCATCAATTATTATTGCTTATTCTCATTGTGTAGCTCATGGTATTGATATGAGTCAAGGCTTTGAACAGCAAAAGAAAGCTGTTAATTGTGGTCACTGGCCTTTATGGCGTTATAATCCTGCATTAGCTGCTGAAGGTAAAAATCCATTTGTATTGGATTCAAAAGCACCTAAGGGTACTTTTGCTGAATATGTAGCAGGTGAAGGACGTTATATGATGCTTAAACGTACTAATCCAAATGGTGCAGATGCGTTATTAGAGCAAGCTCAACAAGATTGTACAGAACGTTGGGAATATTACAGTAAACTAGCTAATATATAATTTATAGCTTAAATGTTATTTTAAAAGGGCAACTCATTTGAGTTGCCCTTTTTTTATGTTTGAAATTATGTCAAGTTACTATATTGTTAGCGATAATTATGTTAGATTGTTTTCAAAGGGAAATATAATGCTAAAACCTCAAAATCATATAATCACGATATTTGGTGCTTCAGGTGATTTAACTAAGCGTAAATTAATTCCAGCTTTATTTACGTTGTTTGTGCAAGGGATGATTTCAGAAAAATTTGCAGTCTTAGGTGTGGGAAGAACAAAAATTAGCGATAAAGACTTTGCTGTAAAAATGAAACAAGCTTTGATTGATTATGCTAATCTTACAGAGCAAGCCAAAATAAAATTAGATGATTTTTGTCAGCATTTATACTTTGAGTCTATTGATACTTCTAAAGAGTCAGAATACATAAAAATTAAATCGCGTTTAGCAGAAATTGATAAGATAGAGAATACAAAAGGAAACTATATATTTTATCTTTCTACGCCACCAAGTTTATATCCTGTAATTCCACGTGCATTGGCATCATGTGGTTTAAATAAAGAAATTGATGGTTGCTGGAGACGTGTCATTGTTGAGAAACCTTTTGGAACTAATTTGCAAACGGCACAAGAGCTTAATGCTGATTTGAAACGCGATTATTTGGAAAAACAAATTTATAGAATAGATCATTATCTAGGTAAAGAGACAATACAGAATTTTCTTGTGTTTAGGTTTTCTAATGCTATTTGGGAGCCTTTATGGAATCGTTCATTTGTAGATTACGTCGAAGTAACTTCTGCTGAAAGTTTGGGGGTAGAAAAGCGTGGTGGTTACTATGATAGCTCAGGTGCGGTATGTGATATGTTGCAAAATCATTTATTGCAAACTTTAGCTATGGTGGCAATGGAACCACCAGCTTCTATTGATGCTAATGCAGTGCGTAATGAAATGGTCAAAGTATTGCAATGTTTAAGACCGTTAAGTGAACAAGAACTAAATACCAATTTAGTTCTAGGGCAGTACACACAAAGTAAAATTAAAGGTAAAATTTTGCCTGGATACAGAAGTGAGGAAGGGGTTCCTTCAGATTCTAGGACTGAAACCTATGCGGCATTAAAAGTGCATATT
>JAMOSO010000026.1 GCA_027063065.1 Planctomycetota bacterium
CTTAGATTTTTTATATAAAAATAATATTTTGTTTTAAATAGTTAATAAGTGTTTTTTAATAATTTTGTAGACTATTTAAAACAAATACTCCTAAGTGTTTTAGTGGACTATGTTTATATAGATAAGTAGTATTTTATTGTTCTAAAACATTAATTAAAAATATCTTTTAAACAGTGTCAACTCTTGTGTTTGTAGATTATTTGGAATAAAATATAAAAAATATTGATTAAATTGAATAAAAGCTTGACTAAATTAAACAAAACAAGGATGATTTAGAACACTATTTTAGTTAACCACTTATCTAAATACTATTTAGAACAATTTAGCGTTTTATGTAGTGTTATTTTAAAGTTTATTTAAAGAGTTATATAACTTTATAAATTTTTTGGAATAAATATCATGAGCCAAAATAATTTAGAATTAGAAGATTTTTTACCAGATCAACGTCGATTAACCATTTTTGATCAACGTGAAATGGCTCAGTTTTCTTTAGTTCCACCAGAGCATATAAAACCTATTTTAAAACAATCTGGGGCGACAGCTTATTATGTACGCGAATATACAGCGACTAAAGTTAATAAATTTGGCGAGATAGAATCCACTCAAAGACAAATTCAGACCTTGGGTGGATATGGTGTAACTGAGGCATTTGATGATAGGGTTTTATTGGCTTTATTTAATTTTGCTTATCAAAAACAATCTTCTAATTTTCAATTAAGTATGCAGGAAATTGTAACTTTTTTAGGTGTTCCCAATAATGCAGATTATCGACAAAAGATTTTTGAATCGTGTTGTCGTTTAGAGTCTACCTTAATGCTTGGAGAATGGTTAGATCCAGAAACAGACAATGAAGAGGTTAGTAATATTCAAGTGCTTAAAAAATTTGGAAGGGTACGCGCTGTAAGCGAAAGAAGTGTTGGTAATCGCAAAACTAAATCCAGTCATAAACGGCGTCAGGGTGCAGAGGAAATCCCTCATTATAGTGAATTTGAATTAACATATAGTATAGTTTTGCCACAGTTGTTTTGTGACTCATTGGCTAAAGAGGGTATTTTATTAGATTTAAATTTATTTAGGGCTCTAAAAAATGTACGCCAAGAACGTTTTTATAGGTTTTTAAATTTAACATTTCATCTTTCTGATACAATCGATCCTTTGCCTATTTCTGTACTGTTAGAAAAAACTGGTATGAAGCCTTATAAACACAATAGTACAAATTCAGCACACTTGGTTAAAAAATTTATTCAACCTATGGTAGAAGCTGGTGTGTTAGCTCCGTTTGATTTGCAAAGAGATATTATTAAAGAACCATCAACAAAAAATTATTTTTATAGATTGCGTAAAGGAGAGTTATATTTTAGCGATTTAAAGGAGCGCTCAGAGGGTAAACGTGGTTTTTTACTTTTGTATAAATTATGTCTTAATGAGTTAAAATTAGCAGAAACTTTTGCCGATCAGTTAATTCAGTTTGGGCGTAAGCATGAGGATTTCTTTTTTACAATTGAATTTTGCGTATTGGCAAATAGGGTAGCCCCTTTAATGATAAAAAATAATAGGGCATGGCTTAAAAAAGCTAAGGAAGATTTTACCAATGGTAAAAAATGGGATCACGAAGGTGCTGTGGAAGTTTTGCGATATTTAATTACCGATGAAGGCAAATTGCAAAATCCAACTAGAACTCGTTTTCAGCAAAGTTGGCAACAAAGTGATTTTGATGAAACTGAGAAAAAAATATTTGATTGGTTAAATAATAAAAATATAAACAATGGTGTAATTTTGCGATGGTTACAAAAAGGTGAACCATACCGTAAAAGATGTTTAAGGGTTATGCAGGTGTATGATGCTTGGCCAACTGATTTACAAACAGAAGGTTTTATAGTGTCTTCAATAAACGATGACCATTATCAGTTATGGCAAGATCCAATATCTGGTACGGATCATGCTAGGGTCGTGCGCCAAGATAAAAATGAAACTACTTTTAAAAAACATCAAACAATAATTCCAGATAAAATAGAAATAATTGAAGATGATGAATTTGAAGAAAGTCAAAATTATTACATAACCCATAAGGATAGTTTTGATTCTAAATTTGGCAGTAGATTGTTTTCAACTTTAAAAAGATTGGCAAAAAAACGTAACTTAAGTGATTCTTATTTTATGGCATTATTAGAGGCAGCGTGTGAAGAAAATTGGGAGTCAAGAGAGTTAATAGCACAGATAGAAAGTTTGTAACAATAAATTAAAATGTTTTTTATGCTTTATGTGATTTTAAAAAAGCATTGGGGGTACAACCTTTTAATTTTTTAAATATACGATAAAAATATGCTAAATCATTAAACCCAGAATCGAAAGCTGTAAAAATTATGTCATGATTTTCAAGAAGGCGTTTACAGGCATAATTAATACGGCATTTTTGTTGAAATAAACTCATATTCATACCTATATATTTTTTAAAGTATGTTCTTAATGTTCGAGAACTAATGCCAAGTTGTTCTGCAAATTCTTCGTAAATTAAAATTTCACAACAGTGTTCTTCAATATATCTTTTTAAATTATATATTAGTAACTTATAATTATTTAAGTTAGTTTTGTTTTCTAGTTTATTTGCGTATCGGCAAATATGTATACAAATATTTGCAAAATGCATCCAACATACTTCGTCTTTTAATGCGTTATTATTTTGTTGTTCTAATAAAATAAATTTTAAAGTTTGTGATATTTCTTTATTAATCCAAGGTTCTTTTAGGTATTGGGGTTGTTGATCTAAATCATTTAACCATTTGCAAATATTTGTGTACCGCATATTTAGTTGTTTTTTATCAAAGCAAAAGATGGCAAGGGTGGTTGGGCTATAATCATCAAAAAAATGTTTTTGAAAAGCTGGAATATAGATCCAGCTATATTGTGGTAATATTATGCTTTTTTTAGCATAGACTAACTTACTTTTGCCTTTGATAATCCATATAAGTTTGGCAAAAGAATCTTTTTGATAATTCATTTTAAAGTCTATGGAATGTTTTGATGTTAGAGCTAATAAGCCTATTTTAGGCAGTTTAACTTTGATAGGTTTATGGGATAAGTTTTGTAAAATATCAGTCATTTCCGATTAGTCTAATTATATTGTTCCAAACAAACCAAGATTTTTTATATATACGAGATATTATATAAATTTTTGGAGTATTATTATGCGTTGGCAACCAGCTATTTATGAACATAAAGCGTCTCTTATTAAACAAAGTCCTATTGCTATTTCCAAATCATCTAAGTTATTATCAGAAGCTATCTTAGCAGAATACAACACCTATAAGCCAGATTTTATAACGGTTGGAGTTGATGTTTATAATATAGAGCTGGAATCAATAGGTGCTAAATTGGGTGTTCCTTCTAAAAATGAATGTCCTGAAATAATTGGTACTTTATTAAATATTTTAGATATAGAAAGCATTGATGATTTACCGCCATTACCAGATTTTTTAAATATCAATGAATTAAAAAAATCTTCTAGATTTTCTATGCTTTTAGAGACAGCTAAAATTACTCGTAATAATATTCCATCATCGGTTAAATTGCGTGTTGCTGCATCTGGGCCCATAACCATGGCTGCTAAAATGGTTGGGATGGAAGACTTAGTGATTGCTTTATGTACCGAAGAGGATAGTGCTAATATATTATTACAATATACTACACAACTTTGTTTAGGCTGGATTAGCTGTATACAAAATCACGGTTTTGATGCCATTATATTTGATAGTATGTCGGCACCGCCTATGTTTTCTCCAGATATGTATAATCAATATATATTGCCATCTCACCAATTATTGATGGAGTCTTTAAAAAACAATGGGCAACAAGAAAGGGAGTTAGTTATAGGTGGGGATACAACTCTTATAGCTGCATCGCTTAAACAAACAGGTGCCAATATACTTTTATGCGATTATATTGCAGATGCTAAAATCTTTAAGCAAAATATTGGTGATAATTCTAATATATCTATTAGGCGAAATATCAATCCAAATTTATTGTTATCTAAAAATAAAAATGAATTAAATGATATATTAAATAAGTTTAAAAATGATTTAGAAATTTTTGACAATCCAATTATAGGTACAGGTATTTTACCTTATGATTTTCCAAGTAAATCATTAAAGCCGATTATGGATATGGTCAATAAATAAAACTATTTGTGTATAGGGTAAAAAAACTGATTAAGCGCCATCACTTAGTCGCTGACCTAATTGATTATTTAAATTATTAATAGCTTCTATTTTGGCTATGGTGGTTTGATAATCGTATTCTACACGTTTAAATATTATCTCGTTAGCAACTGGATTATAGATAACGTAAGATGCGCGATTATCATTATCGCGTGGTTGTCCAACTGAGCCTATATTAACAATCACCTTTTGATAGTCTAAAAAAGTATAGCGGTAATTTAAATCATCAATATTATAAAATTTGTAATCATTGGTGATTACTCCTGGTTTATGGGTATGTCCCATAAAACAAATTTTATCCATTAATGCAAAGTTTTCATCAAGCGTTGTTGAAATCCCATTTTGAGCATTGGTAATGGCCTCTTCAGTTAAATATTCATTGGTAGGCTCACGCGGTGAACCATGTACGTATAAAATATTGTTTTCAGTAAAATGTGTTTTTAAACTTTTTAAAAATTTCCAAGCCTTTTTTTTACGTCCACCAAGCAAGCTTGGTTTTAATTGAGAACGTGTCCACTGTATGGCTTGTTTTGCAACCTTATTAAAACCAAATGCATTATTTAATAAAGCCTGCTCATGATTACCCATAATAGTTTTATCACAGTTCATAATGATTTCTGTGCACTCTAATGGATTTGGACCATAGCCAACTATATCACCCAAACAGTAAATTTTTGTGACACCTCCATGATCTTTTATATTTTGTAAAACAGCATTTAATGCCTCTAGATTGGAGTGTATATCAGAAATTAAAGCTATCATATGTGAGTTATTATATCTTAGTTATTTATCCGTGCAAATTAGTAATATTTTTTTCTTTTAGGAAATGTCTTTTGCCAAATATCATACGTTGGAATAGCTATTAAGGCGGATATAATAGATATACTAAGTATTGTAGACCACTCATTAGTAGGTAAAAATATAGTGTGAAAATCAGTTACAGAAAAGCCTGTTTGTCCAATTAAAACAATTGTAAAAATTGATGTAGCTAGAGTTATAGGATTTTCTTGATATATTTTTTCTTGCATAACACTTGTTAATAGTCCTATGGCCATAACAATTAAGATATCGGGACCTATCCTACCCGCACTAAATAACTCGCGTATTAGACCTGCTGTAAATGCTATTTCTAAAGTTTTAGAGCGTGAAAAACTTAAACCAGCAAAAATTACAATTAATAAATTAAAATCAGGATATCCCAATGAGCGCAAAGGCCCATTGGTAAAAAATATTGTTTGAATAAGGTTAATTAATAAAAAGGGCAAACATAAACTAATAATATTGCCCATATTTTAACCTATTAATTTCTCCCACAACATTGTTTATACTTTTTGCCAGATCCACAAGGGCAAGGTTCGTTGCGGCCTATTTTTTCTTCATTGTTGATAATGGGTTCTATTGGTTCTTCATTAGGTGTAAATGATTCTCCTGCTTGTTGAGCTCTAGCTTGTGCTTCGGCGGCAGCTTGCATCATTGCAGCTTGTTCTGCAGCAGCATAAATACTTTGAGCTTCGGCATGGTTAATATCATTGGCATCCCAATGATTTTGTAGCGCCATATCCTGATTAGAGGCAATTTCTACTTTCATAATTAATTCTGATACTCGATCACGAATATTATCAGCCATCTTATCAAAAAGCATAAAGCCTTCTTTTTTATACTCTTGTTTAGGGTCTTTGCCACCCATAGCTCGTAAATTTATACCATCACGAAGATGATCCATATTACGCAAATGATCTTTCCAATTAGTGTCAAATGTTTCTAATAATACGTATTGCTCTACATCGTCAAATATTTCACCAAATTCAGCGCGACGTTTATTTAATTTTTCATCAGCTAAACTTTCTATTTTTTGACCTATAGAAATACGATCTAAATCTTTTATTTCATCATGGTTTATATCTAAGTCGTAACGCTGTTTTAATTCTTCACATAGTTTTTTTGCATCCCATTGACCTTTACGTTCTGGTACAAATGCGCTAATAGTACGGTTAACGCTTTTTTCTAGCATAGACTTAATCATTTCTGTTAAACCTTTTTTAGCTAAAATTTCAGAACGTTGTTCATAGATGATTGTGCGTTGGGTGTTCATTACTGCATCGTATTCAAGTAGATTTTTACGTATTTCAAAATTATGATTTTCTACTTTCTTTTGAGCTTTTTCTATTTGACGACTTAAGATATTTGCCTCAATTGGTTCTCCGTCTTTAAGTCCCATTTTTTGCATAAAATTGCGCACCCAGTCTCCGGCAAAGATTCTCATTAAATCGTCTTCAAGAGATAGGTAAAAACGCGATTCACCAACATCACCTTGTCGTCCTGACCTACCGCGTAATTGATTGTCAATACGGCGTGATTCGTGGCGTTCTGAACCAATTACATATAATCCGCCCAGTTCGGCTACACCTTCGCCAAGTTTAATATCTGTTCCACGTCCCGCCATATTAGTAGCTATGGTTATAGCACCTTTTTGACCAGCTTTTAAAATAATATCATTTTCACGGGCATGTTGTTTGGCGTTTAATACTTCGTGTTTAATCCCGTGTTTTGTAAATAATTTGCTTAAAATTTCAGAACGTTCAATAGCTACTGTACCAACTAAAACAGGTTGCCCTTTGGCATTGCGTTCTTTGACATCGATTGCAATAGCTTCCATTTTTTCGCGTTCTGAACCAAAGATTAAATCTGCCTTATCCATTCTAACTAATTTGCGGTTAGTGGGTATTTGCACCACATCTAAATTATATATAGATGCAAATTCTCCAGCTTCTGTCAAAGCGGTACCAGTCATTCCTGATAATTTATCGTATAATTTAAAGAAATTTTGAAATGTAATAGTGGCTAATGTTTGATTTTCTTTTTTAATTTCTACATTTTCTTTGGCTTCAATGGCTTGGTGTAAGCCATCCGACCAGCGTCTACCTGCCATTAAGCGACCAGTAAAATCATCCACAATAACTACTTCACCACCCTGAACAACATAGTCTTTATTTTTGGCATAAATATGATGCGCACGTAGAGCATTTTCTATTAAATGAGGCAAATCCATATGTTCGCCAGCATAAAAATTGTCTATACCAAAAAGTTTTTCACATTCGCTTATGCCTTCTTCATTTAAAATAGCTGATTTATCTTTTTCGCTTACTGTAAAATGTTTATCAACAATTAATTGGCGTACTACTTTATCTACATCGTAATATCTAGCTGGGGTATCATCGGCTGGACCCGAAATAATTAATGGTGTACGTGCTTCATCAATTAAAATTGAGTCAACTTCGTCTACAATACAAAATCCACGCCGTTTTTGGCATTGTTCTTCAGCACTCATTTTCATGTTATCGCGCAGATAATCAAAGCCAAACTCATTGTTGGTACCATAGGTAATATCGCAAGCGTATGCTTCAACACGCTCTTCGTTGTCCATATCAGATGTGATACAACCAACATTCATCCCTAAAAACTCATATGCTGGTCTCATCCAATCGGCGTCACGACTAGCTAAAAAATCATTGACAGTGATAACATGCACACCTTTTTCATTGAGTGCGTTTAAGTATGAAGGCAAGGTAGCAGCTAAAGTTTTACCTTCACCAGTCATCATTTCGGCAATATCGCCATTATGTAATACCATGCCAGCAATTAACTGTACTTCAAAGTGGCGATGTCTAAACGGTGGGACAGAAATAGGGTATAAATCTTTAATTTCTTGATAAAAGCTAGCAGATAAATTTATATCATTACTATTAACGCCATCATTTAGTTGTTCTAATGTTTTGTTGTAAATATCTTGATTATGTATTAATTTTGTTTTATCAAAATTAAATTCAGATTTAAAAACGTTCCAGTTACCCAAACGGCGATCGGCTACTTCTCGCATAACGGCAAAGGCTTCTGGTAATATATCGTCTAAACTTTCTTTTTCGGAAAGTCGTGTTTTAAACTCGGTGGTTTTGCCTCTTAATTGCTCATCATCGAGTTGCGCAATGGTTTCACCTATTTTAGTAATATTTTCTGCATGAAAACGCAAATCACGAATTATACGATCATTGCGAGAACCAAATATTTTGGTGAGTATTTTGATTGTTGTATTTTGGATAGATTCTAGCATAGTTGAAAGATTGTAGGGTTAATAAGTATTATTTTCCAGTATTTTCCCTTGCTTTATATATAGTTAATTATAACCTTGAGTTTTTATGAAAAAAGTACACTTATATACTGATGGAGCTTGCTCTGGAAATCCAGGTCCTGGAGGGTGGGGTGCCGTGTTAGAATTTACACACGAAGGGCATGTTTACACTAAAGAGTTACAAGGTGGCGAGGTAAATAGCACTAATAATCGCATGGAAATGCGTGCTGTTATTGAAGGCCTTAAAATATTAAAAGAGCCTTGTGAAGTTATTTTGACTACAGATTCATCTTACGTTAAAGACGGTATTACAAAATGGGTTTATGCATGGCAACGCAATGGTTGGCAGACATCTGCAAAAAAACCTGTTAAAAATAAAGAAATTTGGCTTGAGATGTTAGAGCAAACTAAACGTCATAAAATCACTTGGAAATGGATAAAAGGTCATAGTGGTCATCCACAGAATGAACGTTGTGATAAATTAGCCACTGATTGGGTAAAAAAAATAAAGACAGCATAAAAAACCCAATCTTATAACGTTTAGATTGGGTTTTATAAATTAATTATATTTTGATTTTTATAATACGGCGTCTTTAGCAGCTTTAGCAATACGAAATTTTAAAACAGTTTTAGCTGGAATATCAATCTCTTCGCCAGTAGCAGGATTGCGTCCCTTGCGTGCGGCGCGTTCTTGTTTAACTAATTTGCCAAGTCCTGGAATGGTAAAACCTTTATCTGCTTCGGCATAGGCAAGTTTAACCAATTCTTCCACGACTAAGGTAACATCTTTTTTGCTAAGCTCTGTTGTTTCAGACAATGCAGTTAGAATTTGATTTTTTGTCAATGCTTTTTCAGCCATAGTTTTCTCCTAAGGAAAATGGTTTAAATGGCAATCACAATAGCATAAAAATGATTATAAAACCAAGAAAATATTAAAAAATCACATTATGCAAAGAGGTGTATTTTAATATTAAATTTCTTTTATTGAGAAATATTTATCTAAATGTTATGATTAAAAATATGAAATATCAATGTCCAAAATGTGGTGCAGAGGTTAATTACCCTGCTGATAAAGATTTTCCTTTTTGTTCTAAGCGTTGTCGTCTTATGGATTTAGGTGCTTGGAGTGAAGGGGAGTACAAAATAAGTAGACCCATAGAAGAGCGTGATTTAGAAGGCGGAGATTGATGCCTAAAATTGTGATTACCTCTGGTGGCACTAGGGAATATATAGATGATGTACGCTATATAACTAATGTTTCTACTGGTAGTTTAGGGGCTAAGATAGCGGATGTTTTTGCTAAAAATAATTGGCAAGTAACATTAATCCATGGTGTTGATGCTAAGATACCAAAAAGTAAAGTTAATTTAATACCTATAGTTAGTGCTAAAAATGCACAAGAAACAATACTAGATTATATCACTAAAAATAAGGTAGATGTTATTATTCATTTAATGGCTGTGGCAGATTATGCTCCTTATTTTGAAGATGGTAAAATATCATCAAATAAAAATGAACTTGTTATTAAATGCTATCCTACTCAAAAAATTTTGCCAGAGATAAAAAAAATATCTTCTCAATCTCTTGTAGTTTCTTTTAAATTAGAAAAAAATATCACCATCGAAGAACTACGCAAACGGGGGATAAATTCTTTACAAAATGCAAAAGCAGATTATGTAGTGATAAATGACTTAACAAATATTGACACAAGAAAGCATCATGCTGAAATTTTAGATAAAAGGGGTAATACTATTGTGTCGTTAAATAATAAATCAGCCATTGCTAATGCATTGTTTGATTTATTACAAAAGAGAAATTTATGAGTATAAAAGTATATATAGCAGGTCATCATGGTATGGTAGGCAGTGCAATATTAAGAGCTTTACAAAGTGCTGCAGGTAACTATAAAATCATAACTAAAACACGTGCTGAATTAGATTTATGTGATGCAATGGCTGTAGCTAATTTTTTTGCAAAAGAACAGCCGGATTGGGTTTTTTTAGCAGCAGCTAAGGTTGGAGGTATTTATGCAAACAATACTTATCCAGTTGAATTTTTATTAGAAAATACAAAAATACAAAATAATATTATTGAAAATTCATATAAACAAAATGTTAAAAAATTATTATTTTTAGGCTCAAGTTGTATTTATCCCAAGTTTGCTCCGCAGCCCATGTCTGAAGATTGTCTTTTAACATCTGAATTAGAGCCCACTAATGAAGCTTACGCCTTGGCAAAAATAACCGGTATAAAATTATGTAATGCCTATAATAAGGAATATGGAACAGATTATATATCGGTAATGCCAACAAACTTATATGGTATAAATGATAATTATGATAAAGAAAATGCCCATGTGATTCCTATGTTAATGCGCAGATTTCACGAAGCTAAAAAAGCTAACTTAAGCGAGGTAGTGGTTTGGGGCACAGGTAAGCCTAAAAGAGAATTTTTATATAGTGATGATTTGGCAAGTGCTTGTATTTATCTTATGCAAAATAAATCTGCTAAAGATATAGGTACTCATATTAATATAGGCACAGGTACAGATGTGACTATTTTAGAATTGGCAACAGCCATAGCAAATACAGTTGACTATAAAGGTAGATTAACCTTAGATACTAATAAGCCAGATGGAACACCCAGAAAACTTTTAGATGTAAGTCGTTTAAACAACTTAGGATGGAAAGCTAAAATCACCTTAGAAGAAGGCTTAAAATTGGCATATCAGGATTTTTTAAATAATGCAGATGTTAGATTGTGAATATTTAGTTGTTCCCAAAAAATAAATAGTTGCTAATAAAAATCGACTATAGTATTTGCATAAAAGGAATCGAAAATATCCATAAAATATCGTCAGCACTCAGCATAATTTAAGGCTAAATTATAGCCTTAGAAGTTTTGAGTGGTCAAAATATATTAAGTGAACTAGTTAAGTAATCATCAGCTTTATTTTCTAAAGGCAGTAGCCAATTAGATAAAAATGACAATCAAGTCAAAAGTTCATATTTATTTGGTAGCTATTATGGATTGGTACAGTAAAAAAAATTAGTTTTAGGAGTTAAAATGTCTACTTTAATGCATATGAATTTATAAATGAAGCAAATTAGTGAAGGACTACTACGTAGTGGTTAATTATCTTTTTAAATTTAATGATTGTTTTTTTTATTTATAATTAAAATTCTCAGTTATAGAGGATCACTTTAAATCTCTTGCCATTCAAAAGATGTTATATTGCGTTGATTTCTATCAAAAATTATGCCAATAATATAGCATTCGCCAGTATATTTTTGAAAGTATTTTTTAGCTTTAATTTGCTCTAAAGGGTCTTTGCCTTGCATTTTAAATTCAAAAATAAAAGTTCTATTATTACATTGG
>JAMOSO010000027.1 GCA_027063065.1 Planctomycetota bacterium
CTTCGTGGGCTAATCCCTCAGAAGCATCAAACATAGTTACTAATATACCCTCAATATCTACCTCTTTTCCATTAATAGCTTTAACCATATCAAGTATCTCTACTATTTGCGACAGACCTTCTAATGGATAATATTCAGCTTGAATAGGTATTAAAATAGAATCAGAAGCCATAAAACAAGAAAGGGGTATCAACGAAAGCGATGGAGGACAATCTATAATAACGAAATCAAAATCGATTTTTATTCTATTTAAAGCATCGGCCAAACGAGCATAAGCCGTCTCATTATTAGCTAACATTTGATCCAGCTTAACCAACTCATGATTTCCTTTTATCATCGATAAACAGTCATATTTTGTTGATGCCAAAGCACCTTCAACGCATTGAGGATTTACAAAAATATGGTAAGCATCAAAACCAGGCTGACCTAACAAAACCTCGCCCAATGCAGACGTAGCGTTGCATTGTGGGTCGACATCGACCAGTAAAGTCCGCTTGCCAGCCAAAGCCAAGCCTGTAGCCAAGTTAACTGCTGTAGTAGTTTTTCCCACTCCACCTTTTTGATTTGCAACTGATATTATTTTCATTACTGCCCCACAAAAAGTCTTTTAGCCAAAACTTCTGGAAGCCCGGCATCAATTATTTTTTTAGCCGCTTTGGCCACCTCATATTTCAAACGAACCATTTCACACTCCAAGGTTATAGTATCATAAACAACATAAGACAAAAAAGCAGAACCATCACGAGGTTGTCCTATCGAACCAGCATTTATCATTGCAATATCATCTATTACGGTTTGCTTATCACGGGTAAAACAATTTTTATCATCCTTTTTCAATACCATAGAAACATGAGAGTGACCGAAAAAACAAACTTCTTCTTCAAAAGAATCAAACGCATCTAATACATCAACCTCATTAATAATATACCTAAAGGATTTAGGTTTAAAAGGGGAAGCGTGTGTAAAAAGCATATTTTTAAAAACAACCTGATATCTTAAACTTTTTAAAAACCTTTTACTTTTATCAGACAATTGTTCTTGTGTCCAAAGGGTAGCCAATTTAGCTACATTATTAAATGAGGATATATCAATTTCTCCCAACACAGCTTTATCGTGATTACCAACAACCACAATATCTGCTTTTTTTGAAACCAACTCCACAACTTCATTAACACTAGCACCATAACCGACTACATCACCTAAGCAAACACGCATATCCACGCCACGCTTATCCATATCGCAAAAAGCTGAATCTAAAGCCTCTAAATTAGAATGAACATCAGAAAAAACAGCTAACTTCATAGAAATCCTCGAAAACAAATATTTAATGTTTCACGTGAAACATTAAAACAATATTTTAATTTAATGCAATGCTTTTATATGCAAATAGATAATATCGATACAAAACATCAAAAAAACATCTAAACAACCACAAACTTACTGTTTCACGTGAAACATACCTGCTATTAAAAGCACTGTTTTCACGTTACACTATACTGCTCTAAGAACTTATTGACTCGTTAGTGTAAAACAAAAAAGGACGCTTTGCGAAATTATCGCAAAGCGTCCTTATCCTCAGTAGAGAGGAAACAAGGGTAATTTTTAAGCGCCTTGAAAACACTTGCCAATCTAAAAAACCAGCTTTTGATTCCTCGTTTCTGCTCTAACTTAACTATCGACAAATCGCAACACTAACATTAGATTTTTTTTTAAAATAAATATTTTTTGTAGCCACTTGATTTACAAACACATATCAAAAGATAACAATCAACCTATAGCATCAGTACCCTCATAACCATCTCTAATACGTACACAACGAGTCAATTCCGTTACAAAAATCTTGCCGTCACCAACCTCACCCGTCTGAGCACCTTTTACTATCGCCTCAATAACAGCCTTTTCATACTCGTCATTAATAGCTATTTCAAACCTTACCTTATCGAGCAAAACCGTGTTTAACTCCTTACCCCTATAATGCTCCCTAAAACCCTCTTGCTTACCACACCCCTTTACCCTACTTACGGTCATACGTTGAACATCAGCATATTTTAAAGCCTCTTTAACAGACTCTAAACACTCTGGTTGAACTACGGCGGTAATTAATTTCATAACACTCTCCTACTAAAAAGACTCTTCTGGATTAGAATCAATACCATGAACAGAACGATCAGAACCTATTATTTCTTCTTTATCACTCAAACGAATACCAACTGTATATTTAGCCACTCCGTAAACTATGGTACCTGCCAACAATCCTATCAACAAAATAATTACAGCTACAATAATCTGAGAATAAAACGAAACCCCACCTAATCCACCTAGTATCTCCTGACCAAATAAACCAGTAGCAATTGCACCCCAAGTACCACATAAACCATGCAGAGGCCACACACCTAAAACATCATCAATCTTCCATACTTCAGTTTCAACACGAAACATCACAACAAAAATCAAACCAGCGCCCCCACCAACAACCAAAGCCATAACAGGATGATAAATATCAGAACCAGCACAAACAGCCACCAACCCCGCCAAAGCACCATTATGTACAAAACCAGCATCATTACGCGATACAACTAAAGCCACAAGCACGCCGCCAACAGTAGCCATCAATGAATTAATAGCAACCAACCCTGAAATGCCGCCCAAACTGCCTGCACTCATTACGTTAAAACCAAACCAGCCAACAATTAAAATCCAACTTCCCAAAGCTAAAAACGGGATAGAACTTACCCTAATTAAATCAGTCTCATAACGCTTTAATCTAGCCCCCAACAAAATAACAGCTGGCAAAGCCAACCATCCACCTAAACTATGAACTACGGCAGATCCTGCAAAATCGTGAAAAGGGGCTCCAAAATTTATAGCTAACCATCCATTAGGACTCGCCAAACAATCAGAAAATCTACCCCAAGTAATACTTTCCACAAAAGGATACACCAAGCCTACAAATATAGCCCCAGCTATAGTATTTGGTAAAAATTTCATTCTTTCTGATACACCACCACTAATAATAGCTGGTATACAGGCAGCAAAACCTAAATACAAAAAGAATTTCATCAAATCTAAACCATGTCCAGCTTGCAATTCTTGGGTAGTCAAAAGAAAACTGACACCACGAGACAAAGGATAACCCACAAAAAAGTAAACCATAGTAGATACAGAATAATCTACCAATATTTTATTAAGAGCATTAACCTGATTCTTCTTGCGAACCGAACCTACTTCCAGAAATGCAAAACCAGCATGCATAGCTAAAATCATAACCGCACCCACCATAACAAACAGGGTATCGCTAACCTGAATTAAATTTTCCATATAAAACAACTCCTAAAATAAAATAAGCTGGTTATGAGCGACAAATATGCCAAAGAAAAGCACACAATTCATTAATATTTTACTTAAAAAAGACATATCTGTATAAAACACCTCATTAAAGATACATAAAAGTAATTTATGTAAAATCACAAACACGATAGATTATAACATTACAAATGTTATCTATTAATAATATTATATTGAAGCAACCTTGACTAATCAGCAACTATACATATATAATTATTAGTTTTTCTAATATAAATAACGAGATAAGATGCAAGAAGCTATTTTTAAATCATCAGTACTGGTTGAAGCTTTACCATATATGCAGTCGTTTCATAATAAATATGTGGTTGTAAAATTTGGCGGATCAGTTTTTACCCAAGACGAACATTTACATAATGTATTGCAAGATTTAGTTTTTATGCGTCAAGCTGGAATGCGCCCAGTATTAGTTCATGGCGGTGGTCCATTTATCAATAAAGCCATGCAAGACAAAGGAATTAAACCTAAATTTATTAATGGGCAACGAGTAACCGACAAAGCAACATTAAATATAGTCTCCGATGTTTTAATTGGTCATGTTGGTGAAAGAATTGTTAAAATTATAGAATCTTTTGGTGGCAAAGCCAAAACAGTCAATCGAGAATTGGCAATAGTTGCCGAAAAACACATGCCAGAAGGTGTTGACTTAGGCTTTGTCGGTAAAATATCTCAAATAAAACACGATATTTTTGAAGAAATATCCAATAACGGAGGTATACCTGTCGTTTCACCTTTAGGAATGGATATTACTGGACAACTATATAATATAAATGGCGATATTGCCGCATGGAAAATTGCCGCAGACTTAAAAGCAGAAAAATTGGTTTTTCTTTCAAATATCAAAGGCATTATGCGTGATATGCATAATGACGACTCACTAATATCAACTATGCGTGTTGAACGTATTGCCGAATACATCAACAATGGCACAATATCTGGCGGGATGATTCCTAAAGTTAAAGCGGCAGAAAACGCTATCCGTAGCGGAGTACACAAAACGCATATTGTCGATGGACGCTTACGCCACGCCTTATTGCTAGAAATATTTAGCGAAAAGGGCGTAGGCACTCAAATTATTAAAAGTACTGACCCAGAAGGCTATGCCACATCAGAAACTTTAAAACTATATGACGAATTTGTTATCGGTAACTATGGCAGACTGCCAGTTGTCATAAACAAAGCCAAAGGCTCAAGAATTTGGGATGTTGAAAATAAAAGCTACTTGGATTTTTTTCCAGGCTTTGCCGTATCTGGAATAGGATACAATCACGACAAAGTTGTCGAAGCCCTACACAGACAAACCGATGAATTATTACACATTGGCAATAATTTTCATATGGAAGCCCAAGCTATTTTGGCAAAATTGATTGCTCAACATTCATATCCCGTCAAAAGTTTTTTCTGCAATTCTGGTGCTGAAGCGAATGAAGCGGCTATTAAATTAGCACGTATTTATCATCAAGGTAAACGCAATAAAATAATTACAACCATAGGCAGTTTTCACGGACGTACATTGGGGTCGTTATCTGCGACAGGGCAAGAAAGTCTACAAAAAGAATTTACCCCCATAGTACCTGGCTTTACTTATATTCCTTTCAATGATATCGACGCATTAAAAGAAATAGATCAAAATACTGCGGCAGTAATGATTGAACTTATTCAGGGAGAAGGCGGTATAAACGTTGCTACAGAAAAATATGTAAAAAAATTACAAGAAACTTGTCAAAAAAATGGCGTATTATTAATAATAGATGAAGTACAAACAGGAATGGGGCGTACAGGAAAATACTTTAGTTTTCAACACTTTGACATAAAACCTGATATTTTTACACTGGCTAAAAGTTTAGGTGGAGGAATGGCTATTGGTTCAATGAGTGCAAAACCAGAAATTTCAGCGGCCTTAGTCCCTGGAACACATGGTTCGACTTTTGGTGGAAATCCAATGGCGTGTCGAGCAGGAATTGCAGTATTTGAAGCTATTGATGAAGAAAAAATGCTAGATAATGTGGCAGATATACAAAAATTAATGCTAAAAAAATTACAAAGTTTAAAATCTAAATATAATATTATTACAGATTTACGCGGCAAAGGTGTAATGATTGGTATACAAGTAGCAAAAAATGGCATGCAAATTATGCAAGATTGCTTAAAAGCTGGATTAATAATTAATTGCACAAAAGGCGATACTTTAAGAATGTTACCTGCTATAAATATTACCCCTGCTGAAATAGATGAAGGTTTGGCTATATTTGAAACAATTCTGGAGAAACATCAATGAGACATTTACTAAGTATTGCTGATTTAAGTACAACCGAAATAAAAGAAATTTTAGCCTCTGCGGTCAAAATGAAAGCAGAGTTAAAAACTGGTGCAAAAGAAAACTGCTGTTCACGTAAAACATTGGCAATGATTTTTGAGAAAGATAGCTTACGCACAAGATTGTCTTTTGAAATTGGTATGACCCAAATGGGAGGTCACGCCATCAATATTGGCGCAACTCAAATCAAAATGCGCCAACGAGAATCTATTGAAGATATCGCCCAAGTAACCAGCAGATTTGCCGATATTATTATGATACGTACTTTTGCTGATAAAGATTTACAAGATTTTGCGCAAAACTCACAAGTACCTGTAATCAATGGATTAACTGATGGGTTTCATCCTTGCCAAGCAATGGCTGATATTTTAACAGCCCAAGAACATTTTAAATCTTTGGATAATATTAAAATTGCCTATATTGGTGACGGCAATAATGTCAGTAATTCTTTAGCTTTAATTTGTGATAAATTAAATATCCCATTTGCCATAGCTACACCTAAAGGCTATGAACTAGACTGTAAACTTTTACAACAGTACGGTGCTGATACATCTAAAATATTACAAAGCAATGACGTCAACCAAGTAGCTGAATGTTCTAATATTTTATATACAGATGTTTGGACAAGTATGGGACAAGAAGCCGAAAAAGAAAAACGCCTTAAAGATTTTAAAGGTTATCAGATAAATTTAAACTTAATAAAAAAAGCGATGCCAAATGCAAAAGTAATGCATTGCTTACCTGCACATCGTGGCGAAGAAATCAGTGCAGATGCTATGGATAGTGATTATTGCATTGCATACGATCAAGCAGAAAATCGTCTACACGCCCAAAAGGCTATAGTACGTTTTTTATTAGAGCAACAAAACTAATGAGCCTATTGCAAAAACAATTATTAGAGGATGAAGTTCGTTCTCAAAGAATATTAATTATTGAAGATCAATTTGATACTAGGCGTATTTTACAATTAACTTTTGAAAGTGGTGGGTATCAAGATATTATCACTGCTGCTGGAGGTAATGAAGCCGTAGAAAAATTAATAGAATCTAAAAACAAACAAACGCCTGTTAAGTTAGTATTATTAGATCTAATGTTACCAGAAGTGGATGGGTTTGAACTTTGTGAACGCATCACAAAAGATTTTAGAATTCCAGTAATAGTTGTCACTGCCAAACACTCAAAAGAAGTGCAAGTTAAATGTTTTGAATTAGGCGCTGAAGATTTTATCGAAAAACCTTTTCACAATGAAATTTTAAGACTTAAAGTTGGTAAATTATTAACCGAGCGATTATTGCTACATAAAGTTGAATCTAGTAATTATCGCAGTAAAAAATTATTTTTAAATATTTTACAAGCTATGGCAAATATTTTAGAAGCTAAAGATCCATATACTAAGTATCACTCTGAAAATGTAGCCCGCTATTCTCGTAGACTCGCACGAAAAATAGGATTTGCCACTGATCAAATAGACGTAATTGGTGTTTCAGCTATTTTGCATGATATCGGTAAAATTGGAATACAAGATGATATTTTATGCAAACCAGAAAAATTAACTGAACAAGAGTATAAAATAGTACAAAGACATCCCGTCATTGCCGAAGCCATATTAAAGCCCATTGATGAATTTCAACCTATTATTCGCGACATTAAACATCATCATGAAAAATTTGATGGTACTGGCTATCCAGATGGATTAAAAGGCTCTCGTATTCCACTAGGTGCACGTATTATTGCTGTAGCGGATACGTATGACGTTATAACTACAGGACGAGTTTACAAAAAAGCTCGCTCACCAAGGTATGCTATTAACGAGTTAAAACGTTACAGTGGTATTCAATTTGATCCAGCTATTGTAGAATTTTTAGAAGAATGCCTAATTGAAGATGGCACTCTAAAAGATACATAATTACCTATACTACAACTAAACAAAGTACAGCCTTTAGCACTGCACTCCATATATAAATTTAAAATTGTAAAGTGTTATAATCTTCTACTAAGTGATAATTTAAAGCGCTTAAAGGAGCGGTAGACGAATATTCTAATTCATCTAAAGAGCCCTTGTAATTATAACGGCATACTGCAAACCGCCATGTTTCGCCAAACGGAATGTCTTTACGTTGAAAGCTAGACCAAGGAATAGTAATATCTGTTATCCAAAAATCATCACCTTTTTGCACTTGATAAGATGCGCCAGAATTACAATTAAGCATATCATCAAAATTATATTTTTGAGAACGAAATCCTTTATTGTCTGGTATTTTTAAATCCATAAAAAAACCATTTGGACTTAAATGTATCTCCCAATAAGTTTCTGTACCAGATGGCAATATAAAAAACTCTGCTACCGAACTAAATTGACACAATATTTTGCTATCTTCTGTAGCCGTATCAAACAAATCACTGTCTTCAAAATAAGTATAAAAATGTAAACCATCATTATTATGACCAACATAAGCCACGCCTAATTCTTGAGGTTTAGAATTTTGCCAATTTTGAATTAAAGGCAATGGAATCAAATCCTTATTTTCTGGCACTTTACTTAAATGTGTAGGTGTAATAAATTCTATAGATTTAACCATTATTCTCTTTCTTAAAAAATATTATTTTATATGTATATAAAAAAATTAACAACCAATAATTTTGAATTAAATATGCAATACGTTATTATGATACAATAATTAGGAGCTTATATGAATATTGATTTAGTACTCTCATCTATGGTAGAAGCAAATGCTTCTGATTTACATCTTAAAGCGGGTAGACCACCACTAATGCGTATTGATGGTAAATTAAAACCCACCGAATTACCAACGATAAACCTTGATGAATTAACCAGTATTTTTAAAACAATGATGAGTCAAACACAATGGGATAATTTTGAAAAATGCCGAGAGGCTGATTTTTCTTACGAAGTACAAGATGTAGCTAGATATCGTGTTAATTTATTTCATCAACGCGGCATTGTTGGTGGCGTTATTAGAATGATTCCTACTAAGATACCAACTATTGAAGAACTACATTTACCAAAAATATTACAAGATTTAACTCAGCATCCACAAGGGCTAATTTTAGTAACAGGACCAACCGGCAGTGGTAAATCAACTACTTTAGCAGCTATGATTAATCATATAAATCAAACGCGCCATGTACATATTATGACATTGGAAGATCCTATCGAATTTACCTACGAAGATAATTTTGCAACTATAAATCAACGTGAACTAGGTACAGATACTCTAAGTTTAAAAGAAGGCTTAAAACGTGTCTTGCGTCAAGATCCAGATATTATTTTGATGGGTGAAATGCGCGATGCCGAAACAATCGAAACTGCTATACACGCTGCCGAAACAGGCCATTTAGTTTTTTCGACTTTACATACAAACGATGCAAAACAATCAGTTGATAGAATTTTAGATTCCTTTCCATCAGATAGGGGAGGACAAATAAGGCAAATGCTCGCTCTATCTTTAAAAGGCATTATATCACAACGTTTAGTCAGAAAAAAAACTGGTGGACGTACAGGTGCCTTAGAAATTTTAATTAATTCTCCAAATGTATCTGAGCTAATAGAAGCTGGCAATACTCGCGATATTGAAAAAGCTATTTTAACTGCTGGCGAATATTACGGAATGCAAAATTTTAACCAAGCTCTTAATCAATTAGTCGAAAAAGACATTATCAGTGAAGAAGTTGCTTTGTCGGCTTCTACCAATCCAGCAGATTTAGAACTTATGTTTAAAGGAATCAAAAAAGGTGGAGGCGATGAAGATTTTGCACCAGAGCCAACCAAGGCAAAACCACAATTAAAATTAGATAAAGAAACATTTAGATAATGTATGCAATAATTGACACCTATTTACAAACAATTAATCAAAAAGGTTTATTGAGAACCTTAGATATTAATACAGGTATTGATTTTGCATCCAATGACTTTTTAGGTTTATCTAAACATCCACAACTAATTAAGGCTTGTCAAAACGCAAGTATTAAATATGGTGTTGGATCTGGCGCTTCAAGGTTAGTTAGTGCAGAAAGTTTATTATTTAAAAATGTAGAAAATAAATTAGCCAATTTTGCCAATCAAGAAAGTGCTTTATTATTTTCTACAGGCTATATGACAAACTTAGGGGTTATTTCTAGCTTAGCCAAAATTGGTGCCGAATTTTTTATCGACAAATATTGCCATGCATCTATTTACGATGGGCTCAAACTAGGCAACGCCACATACCAACGCTATAAGCATTGCGATATAAAAAATTTAGAAAAAAAAATAAAAAAGAGTGCTAGCCCTTTAAAAATAATTTGTAGCGAATCTATCTTTAGTATGGATGGAGATATTGCACCCATCGAAAAAATTATAAATATATCTAAAAAATATAAAGCATTATTTTTATTAGATGAAGCCCATGCCATTGGCATATACGGAGAAAAAGGCAGTGGTATTGCAGAAGAATTAAAACTATCAAATAAAATAGATATTTATATAGGAACTCTTGGAAAAGCTATGGGATGCGCTGGTGGATTTGTTGCCTGTAAAAAATCAATTCGCCAACTTATTATAAATAATGCACGTCCATTTATCTACAGCACTGCATTACCACCTATGCAACTGGGCGTAATTGAACAAGCTATTAAAATATTAAACAAATTACGCCCCAAAGCTAAACAATTATTGATCAACGCTAAATTATTGCGCGATACTTTAAATGCCGATACAGGCAAATCTCAAAGTCATATTATTCCTGTGATTATTGGTGAAGAAAATAAAACCATTCAAATAGCTACAAAAATACAACAACAAGGTTTTAACGTCAAAGCTATTAGACCACCAACTGTTCCGCCAAACACATCCAGACTACGTATAACCATACATACATATAATACTATTACACAAATAAACAAATTAAGTTCTTTAATAAATCAATACCTATCATGAATAAAATAATCTTCATCCACGGTTGGGCATGTGATGCGTCTGTATTTGATATTCTATTACCAAAAATAGATACATCTAATGTCTGTTGCATTAATTATGCCAATAATTATGACTTTGAATCACAATTAGTAAAAGAAATACAAGCACATAAAAACTCTCATATCTTTGCTTGGAGTATGGGAGGAATGATTGTTTTAAATAATTGGCAACAAATAAAATCACATATTAAAACATTAAATTTAATTTCTGTACCAGATAAGTTTTGCGGAAAACACAACCACACTACCATGCGCCTAGAGCAAATGATTACATCACTAACTAATAATCCAAAAAAAGAATTAAAACGATTTTGGTTAAATGCTGGTGTAAAAAGGTTATATTCATCGGCAATAAAACTAGATTTCGATTGGCTTAAACATAGTTTAATATATTTAAGCCAATTTGATGCATATCCAATGGTCAAAAATATTGCGGTGCCTACTAATATACTACAAGGCCAAATGGATAATATTTGTTTACCACAAGCAGGAAAAGCTCTACACCAACTCATACCACAATCTAAATTAAATATATTTCAAAATAGTAAGCATGCTCCATTTATAGATACTGAAGAAGAATTTTTACGATTTTATACTAATATAATCTAACTAAATATTGAGCATAACCCTCGGGCTTTACACGTAAACACTTGCCTATAGAGATTTTAGGTGCTAGTATATTGATATATGAAAAATGAAATAAATATATTAATAGTTGATGATACCCCATCGATACACGAAGATTACAAACAAATATTAAATCCACAATTACATAAAACAAACTTGTATGAGTTTTCTGACATTTTCGACATTAAACCTGCCAATACCAAAATACCAGATACGCCTACTTACATATTAGACCATGCATATCAAGGCGAAGAGGCTATAGAACTTGTTAAACAATCTAAGGCTAACAATAAACCTTATGCATTAGCTTTTATCGATGTGTGTATGCCACCTGGTTTAGATGGTATTGAAACTATATCAAAAATTTGGGAAATCGATAAAAATATTGAAATTATTATATGCACTGCATTCTCAAACTATTCTTGGGAAAGTATCATTGATAAATTAGGTATAACTAATAACTTTATGATTTTAAAAAAACCTTTTGACATTATTGAAGTTAAACAAATGACATTATCATTAACTTCTAAATGGCAATTAAGTTGCGAAAATAAAGAATTTATTAATCAAATAAAAAAAAATCAAACCGAATTAAATAAAGCAAGGTTAGTAGCAGAAGAAAATAGTAAAATCAAATCTGACTTTATATCTATTATCTCTCATGAATTAAAAACTCCTTTAACAGCTATTTTGGGTTATACTGATTTATTAATTTCAAATGCTAAAGATACAAATAATTTAAATCAAATATGTCAATGCGACTGTAATGCTATAAGGCGTATTGATATTAATGCCCATAAATTAAATGATTTAATCAAAGATATTTTATTAATTTCTAATATAGAGTCCGGAACAATTAATTGTAATATTGCATTTTTTTACCCACAACAAACTATTGAACGAATTGTAGACGGATTTAAAAATTTAATAGAGAACAAACATTTAACCATCAAAAATTATATTAAAAATGAAGATATTTATATTAATAGCGACAGAGTAAAATTTGAAACTATCGTTACAAATATAATATCTAACGCTATAAAATTTACAAAAAATGGCTCTATTGATATTGAATGTAACATAGATGAAAAATTTTTTTATGTATCTATAAGAGATACTGGTATTGGAATCCCAAAAGATAAATTTAACATTATCTTTGAAAATTTTAGGCAAGTAGATCAAAAACTAACCCGTGATTATACAGGTACAGGCATTGGACTTGCTATTGCAATGCGTATGGCTCAATTATTAGGTGGTGGAATAAAACTAGAAAGCCAAGAAGGGGTAGGTAGTATTTTTACACTATATTTAAAACGCGACTTGGATAATTGTCATCAGACTACCAAAGCGTATAATGATTAACTGATTTATTGGCAAAAAAGTTAGGCCATAAATCAAAATTTATTTTTTTCTCATTAGTTAATTCATTGTATTCAATAGTAGTAGCAATAGTCCAACAGTGATTGTTTCTAGATATACTTAAACCATATTCGCGATGGTCACTATCATCCCAATCCTGACGCAAAACAAGGCCACCGCTGTAAATTCTGCTTATCTTTCCATTTAAACTTAATGCAATATGATTATGATCATCATGCTCAAATCGTTGCTCTATTTGATAATTCCATTGTTTAGATTGCGATAAATGTTTTAAACGAGCTGAATATTTTTCTATTCTACCTTGATGAGAATCATACTCTATATCATTAAAAAAACGAATACGTTCAGTGGGTCTAATATCTATTTGATGATAAAAATTACCTAAAGCTTGACCATAATTATGAATTTTTCTGGCTCTATCCGTAGCAAAATATTTGCGTTCCAAACGCCAATCGACCAAATCAAAAACGTTTTTTTTGCCTTTTGCATCTATATGTTTAGTTTGAAAAATATTATCTATACGTAAAGTTACGACACGATTATGCTCTAACTCATCTATAGAATCAAAATGTAACAATTCATCAGAGCTTGTTGTGGGGTCTTCTAAAGCATCGTATAAAATTGATGGTTCAATAATATGGCGAACAGAATTAATA
The DNA here is from genome assembly GCA_027063065.1 of Planctomycetota bacterium. Lineage (GTDB taxonomy): Bacteria > Planctomycetota > JAMOSO01 > JAMOSO01 > JAMOSO01 > JAMOSO01. The sequence continues at coordinate 13,318 of JAMOSO010000027.1, forward strand.
TTTAAAGCCTTATAGTTATAATCAAAGACAGCAAAACTTCTATAAGTCATTTGTCCTCCCCAAGCACCTTGAGCACGTGATATTTGATTATTTGAATCTTTGGAACGACTATAAAAAGAACCGCGATAACCTGCGTATACTTGTGAAGCAAATAAATTAAACAAGGTAAATGGACGATTAATTTCTTGATATGTATCGGCACGTGCAGCTTCGTAATCAGGTATTAATAAATCTTTGGCTTCTTTATGTCGTAAATAGCCAACACGAGTATCAGATTGATAAAAAATGCCTCCCCAACCCAATTGACGAGGAAGATAAAAATAACGTAATTCTGGTAAATATTCTGTTTCTGATTCCCAATCATCTGGGCGCACCTCAGAATAAACTTCAAAATATGAATATTTAACATTGCGATATAACGCTAAAGAATTTTCATTACCATCACTGGAATTAGACTCACTACGAAAATAATCATATAACATATCTTCATCGGACTGGGTATTTAACTCTACTTGAAATCCCCAATCTTTATTAATAATTTGCTTATGCTCCATGGCAACACGCCAACGCTCATCCTTAATCTTTTCACTATCTTGCCAAGATTCTGAACTGCCATAAATATGTGCTTTGCTATGCAGTGTATCATTATCGATGGTGTAACCTAGACCAAATCCCATGCCAAGTTTTTCACGCGTATCTATATCAGCATATACAAAAGTATCACGCCTAATTGCAAAACCAGTTTTAACCAAACCGTACACACCCCATGCAGAACTAGAACCTGTTTTTAATTTGACCCATGGATAATCCCCACGATTATCATTGGTATTAAACCACATATAAGGTATATAAAAAATTGGCAACTTACCTGCATATAAAATATTGTTCCAACTGCGGACTGTTCCAGAACCATCTTCTTTATTTTGAATATAAGATGCCTCAGAACTTTTGACTGACCAATGAGGGTTTTCACAACCACAATTACTAACAGATAACTTTTTAACAGTAAATTTACCAATATCATTTTGTTGCAACTCATCGGCACTGAGATACATTTTGGTTTGATTGTTTGAATTAATTAAAGATAGATTTTCTAGTTTATCTAAATTGGTAAATCTAACCTTTTTTAATAAGCCTTTTTTAGTATTCCACTGATAAAAAGCTTCCTGACAATGCATCATAATACCATGCGATTTAATCATAACATTGCCAGATATATATAATTCTTTATCCTTTTGAAATATTACAGCACGATCGCAGTTTAATTCTGTATCTTGATATTTAATTTGAACTTGCCCACCAAAAATAATTAACCCCTCCATAGGCTTTATTAATTTTTCTTTAGCTACAATCTTTAAAGGAATATTTAAACTGTTATCGCCATTTGCATATATACTTACGGATAAGCATATATGAATACAAATAAAACTGAACAATTGAATATATTTACCTGTATTCATATTTAAACCTTAATTAACAATTATTGTAATTTTTTTAATGCCATATTTTTAAATTGCGTTGCACTGTTATGGTATTTATAAAATTTAGTTTTAGGACCTGAAAGACGTTCTACCTCTTCCCAATAAGAAACAGCTAAACGATAATTACGGTTTTTTTCGGCTATTTTAGCCAAATACCAAGATGCTAAAGGGCTACTTCCGCCTGCTTGGATACCTCTTTTTAAATACATTTTAGACTCTCTTAACCTATTATATTTAAAATTCATAATACCTAAATTAATATAATCACCTGCATCACCACTAGAATTAACAACCTTTTTTAAATCATCTATAGCACGTGTATACTCTTTTAACTGATAATAACTTGTACCGCGTTTACGCAATACCTCAATAGAATAAGGTCTAATTTGCAAAGATTTTGTATAGAAAAATACAGCGCGATTATATTTGCGCTTACGTGCCATCAAATCACCATTACGCATCCAAGTGCCTGCATCATTTGGGTAACGCTTAACTAATGTATTAATAACCATTTGTGCCTGAACCAAATCACCTCTGGAAAATGCATTATCAAATGCCAAAAATTTATCTATTGGCCTAGATGATTTTTTTATTGCCATTGGCATTTTAGTGGGTTTTACACTGGCAGATTTTACACTCGAATTACTAACTTTTGATTTGTTTATTTTTTTAGGTAGCATTTTTTTTACTTTAACTTTAACTTTTTTTGGTGCTACCGTTCTATTAATTTTAGGTCTTGAATTGGCATTAGGATTAAATGTAGCGCACGATTCTGGTGCTGTAGAATCAATAATAAAAGGTCTCTTAGAGATAACAGAACGAGTATTACCCATCTGATCAACTGCTGTAATTTTAACCATAGCTTGATCCGTATCTATATTTGGCACTACCCAAGCAAAATTACCCGAATTTACCATAGCTTTACCTATTGGCCGCCAAGAAGAACCACCATCAGAGCTAAATTGTAATGTTATAGCTTTTTCTGCCAGATTAGAATCTTTTGCCAACCAACGCATAGTTTGCACTGATCCACCCTGAAATACACCACCATCATTAAGCGCTAATAAAGCAACTTCTGGAGCTGTCAAATCAATGGCAACTGTTTTAAGATCATTTGCCAAGTCAACCCTAACGCTAGGATTCTTTTGACTATTGCCAACTTTATCAATACCAACTGCAACAAAATCAACATAGCCCTCAATAGGTGACTCAAAATCAAATGGTTTATTAAGGTCAGTTGTACTAGCATATTTTTGCCAAGTTTTATTAGGTAATTTATACCATAATTCAACTGTTGAGATTCCTGAACCGCCTTTATCAAACGCTGTAAATGGTATTTTAAATTTTTTCATCCCCACAACTGTTGGCGTGTTAATTGCAGTAATGGGCGCAATGCCATCCACTAAAAAACTTCCAGACACACCAACACCTGGATTACCTGCCAAATCTGTTGCAATTATACGCAATTTTACATCAGCAAAGGTGCCTCCTTCTGGCTTCCATGCATAAAATCCAGTATTTGGTAAATTATTTGCTAAATCACTCCAACTATTACCACCATCAGTTGAAACTTGAATAGTAATAGGACTTTGACCAAAATTTAAATCTTCAGCTTGCCAACGGATATTTCGTGTATCTACTGCATTATACATACTACTTGTTGCTGGCTCGATAACTTTAACAGTTGGATCTTGTCTATCCACAATCACCGATACTTGAGGACGAGTACCTGGCATAGGAGCTGGTTCCATATTGCCAGCTTTATCAATAGCAACCGTATAAAAACCATACTGAGCATCATTTAATACATTAAAATCAAACGGTGGCTTGGCATCTATATCCTTACCATATAATGTCCAAGTTTTACCATCGTTAATAGTATAATATAATTCTATGCCTGCTAAACCTGCTTCACCTCTGTCGGCAACACTATATGAAATCGGCAATGTATTCATATTTACAACTGGCAAATTAATATTGCGTAAACGCTTAGTACTCTGAACTGGCGTAATATTATTTTGTACAGGCTTTAATGATGGTTTTTCTGATAATTTTGGATTTTTTTGAATACTGTTAGGCTTTTCATTAATTTCAGGCTCTATAACATCCACTACATTATCAAGCTTTTTTGCAGGTGGTTGTATTTTAACTTGTTCCACTGATTTCATTGGTGTAATTGGTATAACAGAGGTGGCTTTACTAGGTTTAATTCTACTGCGCCTAGCAAAAGCATAATCGGCATTATTAACTAAAATAGCTGCCGAAATAGTAAATAAAGTTACTTTTTTTATCATTTTTAACCTTCCACAATAATGGTAATTTCACCCTTTACGGTGCGTTCTCCAATAATTTTTAATATATCAGCGGCTGTTCCGCGCATATTTTCTTCAAATAATTTAGTCATTTCTCGACCTACACATATTTTAGCTTCTGGGTGATTTTCAAGCAATATACCCAAAGTCTTTTTTAAGCGGTGAGGTGATTCATAAAATATAGTTGAACCTTCTTCTGCTACTGCAGCGGCTAAAGCCCTTGCCATCTGAGTTGATTTCTTTGGTAAAAACCCTCTAAAAGAAAATTCATGAACGGCTAAACCACTAGTTGCTAATGCATTAATTGCCGCACACGGCCCCGGAATACCAGTTACATAAATATTAGCTTCAACAGCAGCATTAACCAATCTATACCCAGGATCAGATATCAATGGCGTACCAGCATCACTCACTAACGCTATACGCTCTCCATTTAACATACGCTCAACAAGCTGAGGTGCAAAACGCTTTTCATTATGATCATGGTATCCAAGCATAGGGGTTTCAATTTCTAATTTCTTTAATAAACGCCCTGTATTACGCGTATCCTCAGCAGCAATCACATCTACTTCGTTCAATACGCGTATGGCCCGTAAGGTTATATCCTCCAGGTTGCCAATGGGTGTTGCCACCACATATAAACCGCTAGCAAGGGTAGAGTTCTCTGACTTTTTCAAGGAGTTCTTGGTTTTTAAAAGGTTTAGTCATATATTCAATGGCTCCAGACATAAAGCCTTGAAATTTATCAACAAGCTCTGTTTTACCTGTTAACATAATAACTGGCAAATTGGCGTATTGTTTATTATCTTGTATTTGTTCACATAATTCATAACCGCTAAGTCCTGGCATCATAACATCTAAAATTAAAAGCCCTATGTCTTCCTTGGCTAAAACATCTAATGCCATATTGCCATTTTCAGCCCCAACTGTGGCATAACCTGTTTTATTAAGTAAATGCATAACAATTTTACGTAAACTATCATCATCATCCACTACTAAAATTTTCTTTGCCATAGTTAAAACCCCAAATTAGTATACAACATAACGCTTTACAAATGTACTGTTTAGATAAAATTTTGCAAGATTTCTTTAACTAAATCTTCATCATGATTATTCTACTTTTTTATGATAAAATATTGTATTATTCTAATTTTAGACTAAACCTATGGAGAATCCCGTGGCGCCTCTTATCCTTGAAGGTAATTCAGCTTTATCACAATTTCGTATCAACACATTACTTGATGATTTAAAAAAAGTTGGATTCGATATTGCTGATATCAATTCGCATTTTGTATATGCAATAGATAGTGATGATAATTTAAGTAACGACCATTTAACCAAAACCTTTGCATTGTTAAATGCCACTGGTAATTTTAGTGCCACTACACAAGAAGGTTTTTTTATCACACCACGCAAAGGTACTATCTCACCTTGGTCATCGAAAGCCAGTGATATTTTTCATAATTGCGGATTAAATACCATCAAACGTGTTGAGCGAGGCACATTAATAAAAGTTGTCGACAAAAACTCTAAAGTATTAACCTCGCAAGATTTAAAAAAAGCCATTGAACTATTATACGACCCTATGACAGAGGGAATCTACACAGATATAACCGATATATTTATCCATTCGCAACCCGCACCGTTAAGTTACATAGATACCCTAAACCATGGCAAAGACTCATTAAACCAAGCTAATATTCAACTTGGATTGGCCATGAGTCCCGATGAAATAGATTATATTTTTGAATATTACGATTCTAAAAAACGCAATCCAACTGATGTTGAGTTAGTAATGTTTGCACAAGCTAATTCTGAGCACTGTCGCCACAAGATATTTAATGCCGACTGGATAATAGATGGCCAAGCCAAAGACACATCATTATTTAAAATGATCCGTCATACCCACGCCCAAAATCCACAAGAAACACTAATCGCTTACAGTGACAATTCTGGCGGTATGATAGGTCATGAATCAGACTGGTTTGAAGTGGCTCGCCAACAAGAAACTGTATATGGATACACCCCTTGTCCCATCGATATTATTATGAAAGTCGAAACCCATAATCATCCAACAGCAATTTCTCCATTTCCAGGAGCAGCCACAGGGGTGGGGGGCGAAATACGTGATGAGGGAGCAACAGGGGTTGGCTCTAAACCCAAAGCTGGCTTATCTGCTTTTATAGTCTCTAATCTAAATATCCCAGAAAACATAAAAGCATGGGAAAACCCAAACCGCAGTTTTCCAGACCGCATTGCTACACCTTTGCAAATTATGTTAGAAGGCCCTATCGGCGGTGCATCTTTTGGCAATGAATTTGGACGACCTCAACTTTGTGGTTTTTTTAAAACATTTGAAGAAACGCATTTAGGGCGTAATAGAGGTTATCACAAACCAATTATGACAGCTGGTGGAATGGGCAATATCAAACGCCAACATGTCGAAAAACAAAGCATACCAAAAGGTACAGCCATTATACAATTAGGTGGACCATCTATGCGTATTGGCGTTGGTGGTGGCGCGGCATCTTCAATGGATACAGGTAGTAATTCTTTAGAATTAGATTTCAATTCAGTACAACGTGGCAATCCAGAAATGCAACGTCGGTGTCAAGAAGTTATCGATGCCTGTGTTGCCTTGGGTGATAAAAACCCTATTTTAAGCGCGCATGACATTGGAGCCGGTGGTTTATCAAATGCTTGCCCAGAATTAATTGAAGAATGTGGCGCTAAATTTGAGTTACGCAAGGTACACAATGAAGAAATTTCCATGAGTCCTATGGAAATATGGTGCAATGAATCCCAAGAACGATATATGTTGGCGGTTAAAGAAAGTGATGTAGAAATCTTTTCACAATTATGTCAACGCGAACGCTGTCCATTTGCTATATTGGGACAGGCTACAGACGATAATCACCTAACTCTTACAGATGAACATTTTAATAATACACCCATTGATTTAGAGCTAGGTTTTTTACTTGGTAAACCTCCAAAGATGCTACGTGATGTTACCCGTATAAAAGAAAATCACCCCGACTTAAAAATCGACAACATAAAAATTAAAGAGGCATGCAAAAGGGTTTTACAGTTACCAACTGTTGCCGATAAAACATTTTTAATAACAATAGCAGATCGCTCGATAACAGGTCATGTCGCCAGAGACCAAATGGTTGGACCTTGGCAACAACCATTAGCAGATGTTGCCGTTACTGCCACTGGCTTTAAAACCACCAGTGGCGAAGCTATGGCAATGGGCGAAGCTGTCAATTTAGCGATTGTCGATGCGCCAGCATCGGGCAGAATGGCTATAGGTGAAGCATTAACCAATATAGCTGCCGCGGATATTGGCTCTTTAAAAACAGTAAAATTATCTGCAAATTGGATGGCTGCTTGCGGAGAAAAAGGTGAAGACGCCAATTTATTTGATACAGTCAACACAATTGCCATGGATTTATGTCCAAAACTTGGAGTGGCAATTCCTGTCGGCAAAGACTCTATGAGTATGCGTACCGTATGGAATGAAAACGGTAAAGAAAAAACAGTAGTATCACCACTATCTTTAGTTATCACAGCATTTGCTTCTGTTGATGATGTCAATAAAACCTTAACTCCTGATTTTAAAACAAATGATTCAGAAATTATTTTAATTGATTTAGGACGTGGTAAAAATCGCTTGGGAGCCAGTTGTTTAGCCCAAGTTTACAATCAAGTAGGTAATGAAGTTCCCAATTTAGATAATCCACAAGATTTAGTATCTGCCATTGAAGCATTACGCGAGCTAGTAAATCAAAACGTAGCCTTAAGTTATCACGATCGTAGTGATGGCGGAATCTTTACCAGCTTAGCCGAAATGGCATTTGGAGGACGTTGCGGATTTAAAGTTGATTGTGCCAAACTAGGTAATCAATTAGAAGTTTTATTTAACGAAGAATTGGGTATGCTTATCGAAGTCTCCAAAGAAAACCTACAGATTGCCAAAGACGTATTTGCCCAAAAAGGCCTCGCTGATATTTGCCACCACATAGGCTCTACAACCACTAAAAAAGAAATGCATTTTAATGATTTATGCTTAGATTTAATTAAAATGGAAAGATACTGGAGTGATACAACATATAAAATGCAAAGTTTGCGTGATAATCCAGAATGTGCCAAAGAAGAATATGACTCCATATTAGATGCTAATGACCCTGGAATACAAACCAAATTAAGCTTTAACCCTGAAGAACAACCTAAACAATATAACACTAAACCTAAAATGGCAATTTTAAGAGAACAGGGAATCAATGGTCAAGTAGAGATGGCAGCAGCCTTTGATAAGGCAGGTTTTGAAACCATTGATATACACATGACAGATTTAATTGAAAAACGGGTTAGCCTAGATAATTTTGCTGGCTTAGTCGCCTGTGGTGGTTTTTCTTATGGTGATGTATTAGGGGCTGGTTCTGGATGGGCTAAATCTATTTTATATAATGAATATCTTAAAAATATGTTTAGTAATTTCTTTAAACGCCCCAATACTTTTACACTGGGCGTATGTAACGGCTGTCAAATGATTAGCCAATTATCAGAAATTATACCTGGCGCTGAGAACTGGCCACGCTTTAAACGCAATCGCAGTGAACAATTTGAAGCACGTTTAAGTAATGTTGAAATATTGCCAAGCCCTTCAATATTTTTTAAAGGTATGGAAGGCTCTATTTTGCCAATTCCTGTTGCCCACGGTGAAGGACGTGCCGACTTTAAAAATAGTGGCTCTCAAGCTGATTGCATTGCATCATTACGTTATGTAAATAACTATGGTGAAATAGCCCAAAAATATCCAGCCAATCCTAATGGGTCGCCAGAAGGAATAACTGGACTTACTACAACTGATGGGCGAGTAACTATTATGATGCCTCACCCAGAAAGAGCTTTTAGAGCTTTACAATTATCTTACAATCCAAATGGAATGTTTTTAGAAAATGGTCCTTGGTTAAAAATGTTTCAAAATGCCCGTGATTTTATTGGCTAAACCTGACTCTTTGCAAATTAATGCTTTAAATTTTTTTTTATAATCTATAATATATATAAAATTTATTTAAAAAAGGAAATATATGAGCGAAGAAAAAAAAGCAGATTATATCGGTTTAAATTTAAACGGATTAATAGTATTTATAGTACTACTTTTATTTTGCATACCACTATGTTGGTTGCCATGGGTTATTAGCTCGCTAAAAGCAGACAAATAACTAATATGATTCACCCACGGTTATTAAAAAAAGCACAACCTCTTGAATGGGTTGCGCTTTTTTTATTTGGTATATATCTGGTATGGAATTTTAACTTTATTGCTAATGCTCAAATTCCTCCATCAATATTTATTTTTATAACCGATTTGCCTTGCCCGTCAACCGGCTGTACCAGAGCTACTATAGCTCTGGTAAATGGCAACATAATACAATCACTAATACTAAACCCTGTGACAATTATTTACATAATGTTATTATTTTTAACATTTTTTAGTTTAATCTATAAAAAATATAACAAACAAAATATTATTTTAGATAGCTGGCTGAGTAAGGCATGGCTATTTAGTCTTTTGTTTGGGTGGATATTTAAATTAGGAACAATATAACAAAGTTGAAAAAGGAATAACAATGGACACAGAAAATAGCGTTCAAACTAAAGCTGCCGATGAAAAATTTTGTGCAGACTGTGGTAGCGCAATTAAAATTAAAGCCGAAATATGCCCAAAATGTGGTGTAAGACAGATAAATGTTGCTAATAATGGCACAGCTGCAAATGGTAAAAATAGAATTTTAGCTGCCATTTTAGCATTTTGTTTGGGCGGTATTGGAATACATAAATTTTATTTGGGCAGAATAGGCGCAGGCATAGCATATGCCTTATTTTGCTGGACATTTATCCCTGCACTTTTAGCTTTCATTGACTTTATTATACTATTAGTTATGAGCGATGAAGCATTTGATGCAAAATACGGACAAATATAAAAATTCCTAATACCATATATAGTATTAGGAATTTTTTTCCTAATACCAATAAAAGCTTAGGCAAGTTTAACTTTATTGCCTAAGCTTTTATCATTATAGGGTTTACATTGAATAATATTTTACATTTAGCCTTGAATAGGAAAAAATTTCCGCTAAAGTTACATTTTTAAATATATTCATTATATTGATACCTTTTTTAGCATAGAAACCATAGGGGATTATGGCTGACGACGAAATTGATTTTGATGATCTCGACCTCAGTTTAGAAGACACTCCTGATGAGACTGGCAAACTGGGCGAAGACGCCATTGACGAAGCAGATGATAGTTTTGACAACTTAGACGATTTAGATGATTTAGATCTCGGTGGCACCCAAGCAGACACAAATGACGATAGTGATGATCTTTTTAAAGATTTAGATGATACTGTCACCAAAAAAGAAGAAAAAAAACCTAAAAAAAAGAATTTATTAGCCAAAAGATGGCAATGGCCTATTTTTATTGCGTCAATTATTTTAGCTATTTTAAATTTTATAGTATTTCCTGCTTCGGAAATGAAGAAAAACAAAATAGAAAGATTTAATAGACTAGCACACGAACAAATTGAAAAAGAAAATTGGCCATTGGCTAAGCAATATTTAGATCAAATTTTTGCATTAGAAAAAAAACAAGACATTGAAGTACAACAGTTAATTGCGGATGTCAGTTTTGCCATAGCCGAACAAATACGCTTAGATCCAAAAAGAGCAAACTATATTGCCAGATACCATAATGCCCAAGGGTTATACCAAATTTTATTAGATGCCCGTGATGAAGAAACAAAAAAACCACTATTAAATAAAGAAAAAAAATTTTACGTCCATTATCAAATTGCTAGATGTTTATTTCATCAAAATTTATTTAATGAAGCACGTAGTGCTTTTGAAAAACTACAAGATAAAATCGATCAAACTAAGCGACAACGCCTAATAGACGAAAAAAAAGGCAAGGTATATACTGCAACAAATGAAGTTTGGCCTGATGAAATTTCAGCTAAATATCCATTGGCAAAAAAACGCAGTGATGTTTTAAATTATTTAGGTCGTGCAAATGCTAAAATGGATAGACTGCAAGAATCTATTTTATGGTTTAAACGTTATGCCCCTTATGCAGAACATGGTGTAGACCAATTAAAAGTTTGGGAAAAAATAGCACAAGGTTATTTTTTAGATGGAGATATAAATTCTGCCATCAATTGGTATAATCGCATAGCCAAAGAATACACAACATATCCACAAGCCAAAAACGCTCTTTACGAATTAGGTAATTTATTACGCAAAAATAAGCGTTATGATGAAGCAAGAGATTGTTTAAAACGCTCGATGGAGATTGGTAAAATTGACACAGAACATAATGAAAAAACTTTATTTTTAATTGGTCAAACATATTTAGAACAAAATAATTTTAAAGATGCAAGCCGTATATTTCAGGGTAAGTTAGCTACGGCTATAAAATTTCATGACAGGCCTGTTGGGACAGCTGGAGCTTTAAAACAAGGTGAAATTTTTTATAAACAATCAAAATATGATAAAGCATACGAACATTATAAACGTATTGTTAAAACTCGCCAATTTGTATTTGACAATCCATTTGTTCCTCAAAAAGAAATTATAAATATACTGCAACAAATGAGCGTAAAAGCTTTTGAAGATAACCAGTATAAAAACTCTGCAAATATATATCGCTTTATGCTTAAAAATTTTAATATACAACGAGATTTTATTTTAAATAAACTAGCGGAATCAATCGTTGCCCAATCTAAAAAAGGCGGTACAAAATATTTGGTTGAAGCTGGATTAACATATCAACGGATACCAATAGAAGCCCCTTCTAGTAAATTAACAAAACAAGCTAGAGAAAAAGCTGCAGATTTATTTTATGATGCACAAGATTGGGCAAAGGCCGATAAAGCCTATGGGGATTTATTAAAAATATATCCAGGTGATCCACAAGAAGCACGCTCTAGTTATAGACGTGGTATGGCCTTAAAACATCTATTACAGTTAAGTGAAGTAGCCAAAGACGGCACATTAATTGGTGGTGCAGAATTTTATTTTAAAGATACTATTAATAGACATACCAATGCTTTATTTGCATATCAGGCACGGTACGAGTTAGGCTTGCTATACGCGCAACGTGATGATTGGTCATCGGCCAGAAAAACATTTAATAAAATTATCAATGACGATTTATTCACACCTCGCTCACAAGTTTGGAGAGATTCACTATTTGAACTTGGCAGAGTTGAGCATTTTATGAATCTACCAATCCCAGCTATCAAACATCTATTAGAAGCCATTGAAAGATACCCCGATGATAAACGTATTTTTGCTAGCCGTACTTTTTTAGGATATAGTTATTTCAAATTAAAAAAATATGCTGACGCCAGAGAACAACTTAGACAGGTAGTATCTAGTACGCCAACCACAGCACTAGATAAAGATTTACAGCGCTATACTAGCTTAACTATTGCCGATAGTTATGTACGTGAAAAAAACTATACACAAGCACTTGCCGAATACAGAAGAGCATATAATAAATACCAACGCACTGCGGATGCACCTTGGATAAATTTTCAAATTGCACGTTGTTTAGAACATTTAAATCAACCACAACAAGCTTTAGTAGAATACAACAAAGCCCATTGGCTATATAAGCGCAGTAAAAAAAATAACTACCAAGATTTACCAGATAATTTACGAAAAAAATATTGGATAGATCAAGTCGATTGGACTAAAAATACCAAAGACTGGTTTGAAAAACAAAAAAATATTAATAATTCTTTCTTTGGGACTTTATAAATTATGAATACAAAACAGCAAGAAAAATTACATAAAGTTTTAACTACCCAAACACTACATTATCAAGAGATTTTGACATTATCTAAAACACAAAGTCAATTAATTGCCGAAGGTAAAATTTTAGAATTATTCCCTATATTTAATAAAATCAATGAACTGATGCAAATTGTTAAAAAATTGGATCAAAGTGTTATTGAAGAAAAAGAAGCTTGGGAAAAAAACAAACTTTTATTACCAGAAGAACAACGTCAACCCATAGCTATACAGGTAGATAAGATAAGTGATTTGCTTAAACAAATTATAGCTCTTGAACAAACACAACAAGATAGTATAGGGGCACAACAAAAACGTAATAGAACTGATGTTAGTAAAATAAATAGGGGTAGACAAATGGCTAAAGCTTATGGACAAGCTTATAAGCCACCTCGTCAATTAGATAATTTAGTAGATAAAAGAACATAATGCTAAACGACACTGCACATATACCAAATGATTTATTAGAGCTACAAGAGGCTTTTTCTAGCCTTGGTCAAGCTGAAGCAGAGTTTAAAAAAGGTCAAGACAACCTACTGTCATTGGTAAAAACATTATCCGAACAACTCGATGTTAAAAATAAAGATTTAGAAACTAAAGTAGCTGAAATTGCCAGTCTAAAAGCACAAAGCGATGAAATGGTAGAATCCATATCTGATGGAGTAATAGCCTGTGATAAACAAGGTAAAATTTTAATTTTTAATCGTTGCGCCCAAGAACTAACCCAATGTTCTAGCATCCCAGCAGATATTCGTGCGGCCAATAGTAATATTGCCGATGCCTTTATGCCTTTATTTCAAATGTTAAATAATACCCTAGAAGGTCATACAAAACCTGTTAGAGAATTGCCATTAATAATTGATTTTAATCAAAATAATTTAACTTTTTTGGTTTCTATTAATACTGTTAAAAATGACGATGGACATATAACAGGTGCAGTAGCATCATTTAATGATCATACTGAAGTAGTACGTTTGCAAGAGGATTTAAAACGGCGCGATCGCTTACAAGCTTTGGGTAGTATGGCTGCCGGTGTCGCTCATGAGATACGTAATCCACTTGGAGGTATTGCACTATATGCCGATATGATATCAGATGATATGCTATCTGCTGGTTTAGATAATAGTGCCGCACTCAAAATCAGCTCGGCAGTGTCTGGTTTAAATCGTTTAGTTGAAGATATGCTAAGTTTTACACGCAGTCAAAAATTACATTTAACATATTTTGCAATTAAGCCATTATTACAACAATGTACAGAGTTGGCACTGGCAAGATTTAAAAAACACAATATTAAAATTATATACAATATTACATTAACACAGATCTATGCAGATAAAAATCAATTAGAACAAATAATTTTAAATATTATTCAAAATGCCTGCCAAGCCATGCACGGAACTGGAGAATTAATTTTAAGTTGTTGTAAAGATAACGAACGCAAAGATATGCTAGAAATTAGCATTGCCGATTCTGGAGATGGCATTAGTGAGGAATTACGTTCAACTATTTTTGATCCATTTTACACCAAAGGTAAAACAGAGGGTACTGGACTAGGCTTAGCTATTGCATTGAAATGTGCCGAAAGTCATCACGGAACAATTGATATTCGCACTGCAAAAAGTGGAGGCGCAGAATTTATAATACGTTTAAAGGCGGATACTCCGCCAAGTATACAAGGAAATTAACATGACCAAGAAACATATAATTGTTGTGGATGATCAAGAAGTCATGCGGGATTCTTTAGCGATGACCTTAGAACGTCAAGGATATCGAGTATCTGCTTTTGACAGTGGCGAAACTATGAAACCGTTAATCACTAGCATGGGTGCCGATATGGTAATCACTGATTTAGCTATGCCAGAAATGGATGGTATAGAAGTATTACGTTTTGTAAAAGATATCGATGAAAATATCCCCGTTATTATCAATACAGCATTTGGCACAATAGAAAAAGCTGTAGAAGCTATGAAATTAGGTGCGTTTAATTTTATTACCAAACCATTTAAAGCTGCCGAAATTGAAATTTTAGTAAAAAAAGCTCTTGAACACAGCAAATTAATTATTGAAAACATTGCATTAAAAGAAGAATTAAACAGTCAATATGCCGATAAAAAGATGATTGCAAGCGGCGAAGAAATGGCAAAAGTAGTCGCTACTATCAACAAAATAAAAAGTAGCAATGCCACCGTTATGATAAGGGGGGCATCGGGTACCGGCAAAGAAGTTGTCGCCAGAGAAATACATCAACAATCAAATAGAGCAGATAAACCATTTATTAAAGTAAATTGTGCTGCGCTATCTGCTGGCGTATTAGAGTCTGAACTATTTGGACATGAAAAAGGTGCATTTACTGGGGCAGAAAAAAAGCGTAAAGGACGTTTTGAAATTGCAGATGGAGGTACACTTTTACTCGATGAAATAAGTGAAATGGATCTAGGTCTACAGGCTAAACTATTGCGTGTATTACAAGAAAAAGAATTTGAAGCTGTCGGTAGTGATATGACTAAAAAAGTAGATGTACGCATTTTAGCTACCAGCAATCGCGATTTAGAAGATTGGGTAAAACAGGGTAAATTTAGAGAAGATCTATATTTTAGATTAAATGTAATCAGTATTAAAATACCTAATCTGGCTAAACGCAGGGATGATATAACAAAACTAACCAAATATTTTTTAGAAATTAAAAGTCGTGCTGAAGGACTTAAAAAGACCAAAACAATTAGTAAAGACGCTATGGCTTACATTCAAAGATATGATTGGCCAGGTAATGTACGCGAATTGGAAAATACTATCGAACGGGCTGTAATTTTATCTGGTGAATGTATTGAATTAGAAGATTTAGGATCTAATAGCAATGCATTGGCAAATAAAAATATTCAAGAAGCTATACCATACGGACGTATATCTGTAGCAGAATTAGAAAAAGACTTGATACTAGGAACCATAAAATTTTATGATGGACACCGCGAAAAATCTGCCAAAGCATTGGGTATAACTAGCAGAACTCTAAGGGAAAAACTTTCCAAATGGAAAGATGATTAGGAAAAAACTTCCAATGACATTAATACCTTATATAGAACTGATAAAAAACAAACCACAACATATAGTATGTAATATCTGGCATTATATTTGCTATATATACATTATATATATTAATAAGGATTAAAATGTATTTTCAAAGTCTATTTCAAAAAGATGCCACCCCTCTACTTCGTAGCATGAGCCAATTTACACTCAAACGCCACGAATTGTTAGTTCAAGACATCGCCAATATAGACACTCCATACTACCGCAGTCAAAAATTAAATTTAGAAGATTTTCAAAAAACATTGCGTAAAGCTGTTGATAATCGCAATAAAAAGCATCCTCGCCAATTTCAAATAGGACGTTCTTCTCAGGTCAGTCTGCCAAGCAATTCTAATAATACTACTGATTTTGGCGCAGTAAAAGATTCTTTTTTAGGTGAAATTCATATACGTAATAATTTTCAAGCTAATGGCTCAAATATTACAAATACCAGAAATAATGACAACATTAACTTTAAACCTCATTTTGCTAAAAATGAAGGTATTTATCGTTATGATAATACATCTGGATCTATCGATAAGACAATGGCCGATTTAGCTCAAAATTCTCTTATGCAACGTACGTTTGACTCTTTGTTAAATAAAAAATATAAAATGTTAGCAACTGCCATCTCAGAAAGGGTATAGGATTAAACTATGAACATAGGATCTAATAAAATGTTTAAAGGTTTGGATATTAGCTCTTCAGCACTTTCATCACAACGTACTCGTATGAATGTTATTGCGCAAAATTTAGCCAACATTAACACTACAAGAGATGCTAACGGCAATGTAAATCCTTATCGTCGTAAAAAAGTTGTTTTTTCTGAAGGTAACCCGCTATTTACAAATACAAAAAATTTAGGCGTGCGTGTTGAAAAAATATATGAAGATAAAAGTGATTTTAAAAAAGTTTACCGACCTGAACATCCAGACGCCAACGAAGAAGGTTATGTTTTAATGCCAAATATAGATGTTCCTGTTGAGATGGTTGATATGATTGAAGCAACCAGAGCTTATGAAGCAAATGTTACAGCAATGGATTCAACAAAATCTATGGTTACTAGATTATTAGGAATATTATCATAATGGCACTAGACAGATTAAACCAATTACAAAATTTGCTTAGCACACCATCAACTAAGACAAGTGCGGCAGGACCAGCCAACCAAGTTGGTGGACCAGTAAATGTAGATGTCCCATTTAAAGATCTGCTTAAACAAAGTATCGCAGAAGTTAATGCTATGAAAAATGAAGCTGATGATTTACAACAAAAATTAGCTACTGGAGAAATTCAAGATGTTGGACAAGTAGTAAACGCTGTAGAAAAAGCCGATCTTGCTTTTAAACTATTAATGCAAGTACGCAATAAACTAACCGATGCTTACCAAGAAGTCTTAAGGATGAGAACCTAGGTTAGGTTATGGAAGCATTTAGAAAATTAAGTAGCCAATTACAATCGGTCATTAACCAAATGACCATGAGTCAAAAAGCAACCATATTAATGTTTGTTATGGTCGTTATTATTAGCTTATTTATGTTGATGATGTGGGGATCTAGAACAGAAATGCGTCCTGTGGTTGATGTAAATGACAAACGCGCAACACAGATTCAAACTAAATTAAAAGAAATGGGCATTAAGACAGATCTTAAAAACGGCAAAGTTGTTGTGGATGCCGAAAAATGGGATAGCGTCCTTATGATGCTTTCTGACAATAATTTATTACCAGAAGAAGTAGACTACACATGGAGCAAGGTTCTTGACGATACCAGTTTAACCACCACTCGCAGTTTACGAGAAATGAAATACAAACGCGCATTGGAAAATTCTATTGGTTCAATTATAAAATCAATGGACCCTGTAACCAATGCTCAGGTATCAATTAGCCTTCCATCAGATACTGTTTTTTTACGCGATGTGCCACCTGTTACAGCATCAGTAGTATTAAAATTAACTCGTAATCGCAGATTAAATGATGAAGCAGTAGAAGCTATTAGTTATTTGGTATCTCATGCTGTTAAAGGACTTGATAGCGAAAATGTAGTTATCACCGATACTGCAGGACGACACTACGAACAAGAAGATGCCACGTCTGCTAGTGGAATGGCCGATAGGTATTTAAAATTAAAAAAAGCCATCGAAGAAGATTATGCTACAAAAGCACGAATGGCTTTATCTTTTTTAAATAAAGTAAATGCTGTTGCCACCATTGAATTGGATATGGATGTTATCCGTGAAGAGTGGAAAGATTTAGATTATCAAGGAACTGGGCCAATAGCTATGCGTGATTCTAAATCACAAAGTAGCTCTAATAGTAAAAGTGGCGGAGGTGATGTTGGAGTAGACCCAAACACCCGTGGAGATGTAGAAGCTTTTAACGGTGAAAAAACTGAAACTAAAGAAAAAACAAATGATACAACGTATGATGTTGATCACATCATTAAAAAAATTCAACGTATGCCCGGCACAATCAAACAACGTTCTATCGCGGTTGTAATTCCATATAAACGCAAACCACAAACACAAAAAGAAAAAGACGAAGGTCTAGAAAGAGCTTCTGAACCTTACTCCGCAGAAGAAATAGCCACTTTTACACAGCATATACGTTCGGCATTAGATATGAAACCAGATGAAAAAATATCTATGATTTCTGCATTAATGGAATTTGACGACGAAAAACAAGAAGAAAGCGCATTTGACAATTTTCAATTATTTATGTCTGAATATGGAAGATATTTATTTTTAGGTACAATTGTAATTGTTATGTTAATGGTGATGGTCAATATGATGAAAGCAACTGCCTTGCAAATGCAAGAAGAGCGTGAGCGAGAATTTAAATTTCTTGAAGAACAGATAGAAACCCTTGACGAACCTGAAATTCTGGGTGCTCAAGGTAGGTTATTGCAAGAAAAAATCACCGAAATGGTACATGATAATCCACAACGCGCTGCAAGATTAGCTAATAAATGGGCTAAAGAATAATGGCTAATAATGTAGATACTGCACAGATACCTGGAGTTCGTAAAGCGGCTATACTAATGATTAGCTTGGATACAGAAACATCATCTTTAATTATGGCTAATATGGAACCAAACTCTGTTGAAATGCTATCGATGATGATTGCCCGTTTAACTGAAGATGTTAATGCCGATGTACGCCAAGCAGTTATGCAAAATTTTTATGAAGAATTACTAGCTAAACAATACTTAGAAGAAGGTGGTTTAGATTATGCACGCATACTATTAGAAAAAGCTTTAAGCCCTGAGCGAGCTGCTGAAATTTTAGGCAATATGGAAAACTCTATTCAAGAAGCGCCGTTTCACTTCTTAGCAAAAGCTGAAGCTGAAACATTATTAACATTTATACAAGATGAACATCCACAAACTATTGCGCTGATTTTATCACACTTAGAGCCGGGGATGTCCAGTGAGGTTTTAGCTGGTTTAACTAGCAAAAAACAAGTTGAAGTAATAAAACGTGTAGCCAAAATGGAGCAAACATCTCCAGAAACCATTAAACAAGTGGAAGATGGATTAGAAAGAAGATTATCAACATTGCTAAATCAAGAATTTCAAAAAACTGGTGGTGTGGATTCTGTTGCCGAAATACTTAACCTTATCGATCGCACTACTGAAAAATCTATTTTGGAAAATTTGGAAGAAGACGATCCAGATTTAGTAGAACAAATACGCAAACTTATGTTTATCTTCGAAGATATTTCTTTGGTCAACGACAAAGGTATTCAAGCCTTGCTCAAAGAAGTGGACAACGAAGAATTGGCATTGGCACTCAAAACTGCTTCAGAAGATTTACAAAACAAAATTTTCAACAATATGTCAGAACGTGCTGCTATGATGGTCAAAGAAGAGATGGAATTTATGGGGCCTGTTCGCGTTGCCGATGTAGAACAATCACAACAACGCATAGTCGATATTGTACGTCGCCTAGAAGAAGCTGGCGAAGTAATTATATCAGGACGCGGTGGAGATGATGATGTCGTTGTTTAGCACAGAATTAACCTCTAGTGCAAAGGCAGTCGAAGCTTTTAATTTTAATGATTTTGAAGCTGAGGGCGAACAAATACTAGCCAAGGCACATGCAGAGGCTAAAGCTATCAAAGAAAGCATTGAAGCAGAAAAACAAGCGGCAATTAAAACGGCCAAAGAAGAAGCAAAAAAAGAAGCCTACGCCATTGGTTTTAAAGAAGGAAAAAACGAAGGATATAAAGTTGGTCTAAAACAAGGCACTGACGAAACAACTGCAAAATTAAGCCCTTCTCTTAAGACCTTTGATAATGTTACTCAACAACTTGAAACAAAAATAAACAAGTTAGTACAAGAAGCGCAAAATGATTTTATAGAGCTAGTAAAAGTTATTGCACTAAAAGTAATTCATAAACATTTAAATGGTGACGATACAATCATTGCCAATGCGATGGAACATATATCTGAGTTCATAGTACAAAAAAATTCACTCATCATTAATTTAAATCCTGATGATAAAGCAATGGCAACACAATGGTTACGCAATAATAAAGCTCGTTTTGATAAATTAAAATCATTAAAAATCAATAGTGATGAAAGTATCAGCAGAGGTAGCTGTAAAATTACTACACCTGAAGGTGGCATTAATTTAAATATTGAAGAAGCCATTACTGCAATAGTAGAAGAATTATAATGAGCATATTTGCCGAAAAAGCCAATGTATTGCGTAACATAACGACCCATAAACCATGGTCAAGAGTTACAAGAGTCATTGGCTTGGTTATCGAATCCACCGGATTAGATGTACCAGTTGGTGCTTATTGTTCAATACAAACAGATGATGGATTTACTGATGCCGAAGTGGTTGGCTTTAGAGATGATGCAACATTATTAATGCCATTTGGTGATATGCGTGGCATTAAACGCGGTGCTCAGGTGATATGTTTAAGTAATAGTCAAAATGTTAATGTAGGACCTGCCTTATTGGGAAGAGTTTTAAATGCTAAAGGCGAACCAATTGACGGCAAAGGTGCAATTGAAACTGAAGGTTTTAATCCACTTTACGCAGATCCACCAAACCCTATTTTTAGACGACCTGTAGACGAGCCATTAGGCACAGGAATACGCAGTATTGATGGATTAATTACAGTTGGCAAAGGTCAACGTTTGGGTATTTTTGCAGGATCAGGTGTAGGCAAATCCGTAACTATGGGTATGATAGCCCGCTATACCCAAGCTGATATTTCTGTAATTGTAATGGTTGGTGAACGTGGACGTGAAGTAAGACATTTTATTGAACACGAATTAGGTCCAGAAGGATTAGCTCGCTCTGTTGTTATTGTAGCTACATCTGATCAAAGCCCTTTATTGCGAGTTAGATCTGGTTTTATTGGCTCTGCCATAGCAGAATACTTTAGAGAACAAGGCCGAGATGTTGTATTAATGATGGACTCTGTTACCCGTGTATCTATGGCTCAACGTGAAATTGGTCTTTCAATTGGTGAACCACCAGCAACTAAAGGTTATCCGCCTTCTGTTTTTTCTTTGATGCCACGTTTAATGGAACGTTCTGGCACAAGCGAAAAAGGATCTATTACTGGATTTTATACTGTATTAGTTGAAGGCGATGATATGAATGAGCCAATTGCCGATACAGCCCGTGGTATTTTAGATGGCCATATTGTTTTAAATAGAAAACTTGCACAAAAAAATCATTATCCAGCTATTGATGTTTTACAAAGTTTAAGCCGTGTAATGAGTGATGTCGCCGATAAAGAACATTTACAATCTGCTGCTAAATTACGTGAAATTTTAGCCACTTATGCCGAAGCAGAAGACTTAATTAATATCGGTGCTTATTCAAAAGGTTCTAACCCAGCAGTAGATAAAGCCATTGCTAATATAGATGCTGTAACTAATTATTTACGCCAAGGTATGAACGAACATTATGATTTTGCTATAAATTCTACATTATTAAAAAAATTATTAGCTACCCCTGAAGAACAAAATAATAATGCAAATCAAGGGGGATTAATTAATGGCTAAGAAATTTAATTTTAGGTTTGCAGCCCTTGAACGTATGCGAGAATTGGTAGAAAAAAATCGCAAACGCGAATTTGGCATAGCAATGGAAAAAATGAATCAACTCAATGCACAATATAAAGAACTAGGCGAAGCTCGTTATACATCTATGCAAGATTTAAAACCACAACAAGTTGGTACATTAGATATGGATTCAGTACTAAGTTCACGCGCTTGGGTTGCACACCTAAGCGTTGAAGGCGCCAAAAAACAAAATGAAATGCGTGCCCAACAAGAAATTATTAATCAATGTCGCAATGAACTTTTACAAGCTACCCGCGATTGTAAGGTAATGGAAAAACTAAATGAACGCGATAAAACTATATGGCAAAAAGAAGTTGAAATTGAAGAACAAAAATTATTAGATGACACACCTAAAAGTTCTTTACTAAACGATGATACAGGTAATATAAGTCAAATTATCTTAATGATTATGGCAATGGCATCTTTAGCACTTATAGTAGTGATAGGAGCATTATTTGCATTTAATTATTTATCACCTAAAAAAGTTAAACAAATACAATGGATATTAACTAACCAAGGACAGTTTTTAAATCAAGAGCAGTTAGACGTATATGCTAAGAGCGAAGAAAACAAAAAAAAATATACAGAACTTTTTAATAAACAAAAAATTGCTACTGACGGCCTAGCAGTTAATAAAAGTTTTGATGCACAAGAAAAATTATTAGAAAAAAAACGCCAATCATTATTTGAAATTGAAAAGCGACTAAGGGTTATACGTGCAGAAATAGAAAATGAAAAAAATAGAATATCAGCAATGCAAGATCAAGTTATAGCAAAAATAAAAGACTTTAATCAACGTAGAAAAAAAGCAGAAGATTTTGCAAAAAGCGAAGGTATTCAAAAAGCAATTAAAATATTTAACAATATGGATCCTGCAACTATTAGCAATACTTTAACTAAAGGTAAAAATCCAAAAGGTAATGTCTTAACTGAAACTACCACTTATTTAAAATTGATGCGTGAAGACTTAGCAGCTGAAGTAATCTCTGCAATGTCTTTACCTTGGCAACAAGCAATTAAAGATGAACTAAATCGTATTCCAATTGTGGAGAAAAAATAATGAATCCACAAATTTTTAATTATTTAAAAATAATTTTAATTATTTTAGGCCTATTCTATACTAATACATCTTTTGCCATCTTATCTCCTTTTTTACCTAACATTAATACACAAGAAATAAAATATAAGCAAAAAGATACCACCATTAAAGCTCCGCACATTCCAGTAGAAGAAATTGTATACTACCATGAAAAATCTCAAGGACAACCTATGCAAGCTACTGTTATTGAATATCAAAGTAGTTTACAAATAGATAACCATCCCCTAAGAAGTGTTAATATAAAAGAAGGACAACGCTTGAAAACAGTTAAAAATTCTCAAGCGCAAATAAAAATTAATGGTGTCAATTTAAGAATATATTCTAATAGTGATGTACAATTACAAGAACTGCGCAGTTTTGATTATCATAAAGAAATAACATTTAAATTATATAAAGGTCGTATCCGTTTATCTCCAGGAAAAAAATATGTTGGAGCATTAAGTATTATAACACCGCAAGAAACTATCATATCGCATAATGCAAATTTAATGGTCAATTTAGAAAAAACTAAATCTGTATGGAGCTTTGATGGCTCTGTAGAAATTATTACAAAAGATAAAAAACTAATTATTATGCCCGGAGAACGTGCCGACAGAAGGGGTTCTGTTTGGTTCGTTAGTGCTTTGCTCAGTCCGAGCTCTTTAAGTAAATTAAAACAAAAATTTGCTTTAAGAGGTGAGCTTAAAACTGATGGAACTATTGTTGCATCACACCGTTATGTAAAAACTGTGAATGGAGAAAATCTACCATAGTTAACAGGTGAATCTTAGTCATTCAGCAGGGCTAAGATTATAAATTTGCTGAGGGTTGTTATTGCTAAATATTCACATTTGTGAATATACGAAAGGAGAGTTTATGCCTAAACCAGTGGCTGAGAAATCTGATAATATCAGTAATCTCAAGCTACAACTAACAATACCAAACTCTAGTTTAACTGGAGATGGTGCATCTAATCTATTTGGAGAAATGTTAAGTCGTAGTAAAAATGATTTTATAAAAAATAATCACCAATACGATAGAACAACTAAACCAAAGCAGATAGATGATACTGATGTATCTGATTTTTCTACTCAGTCTAAAATATTACAGCCAAATGTGAATCAAGATTTTATTAATGTGCAACCAAATAGCACATTAATTCATTCTGAAAAATCTAAAACAAAAAAAGAAGATAAGGATTTTAAAGATGAAAAAATTGAATCAACAGATATAAAAAATAAAATTAGCGAGCCACTTAAAAATATAACTACTCAACAAGATTGTAAAACAGAAACTACTCATATTCAAAATACAGATATTAATTCTGATCAAGACACAATATCAGCAAGTAAGCTTGCAACAAACGATGAAGGTCAATTAAACACAGCTATTATTAATAGTGATACTGTGATTAATAAAAATGAAAAAACTTCTACAATTAAAGAATCTCAAACAACTGACAATTTAAACGATACAACTAATAATGATGAACTCAGCATCGATATAGTTACATCTGAAAAAAACAGTGACGATGATTCTCAAGAAAAATCAACTGAAGACTCACAAGATACATCAATAGATGAAACAGCAGAAGAATCAAACAGTAATGAAAATAATCAAACAGCCGATGATATTTCAGAAACAGTTAAAAAATCTGAAACTCACAAAAAAAGTTTACATGATAACATTACAAAAGATTCTAAGATTGAGATTGATAATAAAATTAATAATTTAAATCAACTTGAAGTAAAACCAAGTAAAAATACTTCAAAAAATCTCAACAAGATCAAGGTAACCGAGGTAAAATCTGCAACTGCCAAAGCTGAATTTAATTCTCAAATTACAGCTAAAATAGATCAGAATTTACAAACTCAAAAACCTCAAAGTACAGTAAAAATGGCCAATCAACAAGCCATGATAAATCGTATAACATCTAACGTAAAATTAATGGTTGGACGTCAACAAAGCTCTATTCGTATGGATTTAGATCCACCTGAATTGGGTAAAATGCAAGTTCGTTTAACTGTTAAAGATTCTAATTTAATCGGTCATTTACGTGTAGAATCAGTAGAAGCAAAAGATATTATCAATCGCAATTTAGATACGCTAAAAAATTCCCTTGAAAAAGAAGGCTTAGCAATCACAAATTTTCAAGTTGATGTTGATGCTGGCAAAAGCGGCAATCATTGGCAAAATCAATATCGTGATAATCAAAATATGGCTGATAATGCACCAGGTAGTTTAATTATATCTGAAACTTTTACTGAAATAAGCGATGAAAATATCATGACACAAGATAGGTTAAACTTAATTGTTTAGGAGACAATCATGGAAGTAAGCGCAAATACTTTAGCAGCAGGAACAGCGACTACAGCAGCTATACCAGAAAATAATAGCAAAGTGGATAAAGATGCTTTTTTAAATTTATTAGTTGCACAACTAAAAAATCAAGATCCTCTTGATCCTGCATCTAATGAAGAATTTATGGGGCAATTAGCTCAAATGGAAGAATTAGAAAATTCACAAAACCAAATAACAGCATTAAACGATATGACAGAACAGTTGAGCTTGTTATTAAATCAACAAAGTATGTTAAGTGCTTCTAGCTTGCTGGGCTCACAAGTAAAAACATCTGATAGTAACGGTATGACTACTGGAATTGTCGACAAAGTTTCTGTTGTTGATGGCCAAATAAAATTAGCTGTTGACGGCTACAAAAAACTCATCGGCGAAGATGGTATCCCTCATGATAAAGATATCGAAACCACTGTTGCAATTAGCGAATTAACTGAAGTAGCTGTTCCAAAATACGATACTAATGGGGATTGGATTAGATAATGTCCAAACAAATTAATACTATTTTGCACACACCTGTCGTTCCAGGTAATGTAAATAACAAGCCCAAAGGGACTAAAAATTTACATACGGCAGAAAATGCTTTTGGCAAATTATTGCAAAGTAAAATAGCCAGTGCTGATGGCATTAAACTCTCTGGACATGCGGCAGATAGAGTACGTCAAAGGGGACTTAATGTTACCCAAACAGATTTGACTAACCTAAGCGAAGCCGTCACCAAAGCAGATGCTAAAGGTGCTAAGGATACCCTTTTTTTGATGGGTGATAATGCATTCTTGGTAAATATTAAAAACCGAGTTGTAGTTACTGTCATTGATCAACAAAAATTAAAAGATGATATATTCACTAATATTGATTCTGTTGCTATTGTCAATAAAGATGGAAAAAGCAAAGAATTAAATGGGCAGGACCTCCTATCGAGGATGCCCCTAGCTCGCTGATCGATTGACGCGAGCAAAGGAGAATAATATGGGCACATCAGCTCTACAAGTAGGCAAGTCTGGATTGTTAGCCAATCAGAAACACTTAGATATAATAGGTGCAAATATATCTAATGTGTCAACTGTCGGTTATCATAATTCACGTGCTGAATTTTCAAGTTTAATGAGTCGCACACTTGATGGTGGAAGTGGCACACAAGGAAACCGCGGTGGTATTAATCCTATGCAAATAGGATTAGGCGTAAAAATGTCGGCTGTTTCTAAAAATTTTATACAAGGACGCTTAAGTCAAACTGGTCAAAAAACTGATTTCGGTATTGATGGTAAGGGCTTTATGCCAGTTGCCACCTTAAATTCAGATGGATCTGTACCAGATAATAAAGATTGGTATTTAACCCGTGATGGTTCTATGTCAGTTGGTATGATAACTGATAACAATAACTCATTTAAACAAGTTTTAATGCAAAAAGGCACAGGTATGCCACTTTTAGGTGTACCAAGTGATCCGACTACAGGCTTAGTACCAAGTGGGGATGCAGATGGTATTTACAAACCAAATATTTTAGAACCAATTGAAATCCCAAGTGATTCTATTTATCCAGCTGAAGCAACAAAAAATATTTTTTTAACAGGCAACTTAAATGCTAGTGGTGATGTAGCTACTCAACCAGCAAAACAAAAAACTGACTTTTATCTATTTGATGGATCAGCAATTAAACTAACAACAGATTTAGCTGATTTATATAATGATAGTGGAACAACTATGTTTACGGATTTAGCTAATGAACCAACAATATCTGTTAATATGGATATCGGCGGAAAACCACAAAGTATGGATTTTATTTATGGACAGGATGGTACTACTGTTGATGACTTA
This sequence comes from Planctomycetota bacterium, assembly GCA_027063065.1. Taxonomy (GTDB): domain Bacteria; phylum Planctomycetota; class JAMOSO01; order JAMOSO01; family JAMOSO01; genus JAMOSO01. The sequence continues at coordinate 40,379 of JAMOSO010000027.1, forward strand.
GGTAAATTTTATACAAATTTTATCGATACATCTATTGTGCCACCTGCTGGTATTGAAGAAGCATCAGTACAATTTATAGATAATCAGTTAGTACTTACTGGAAACTTAGGTCAATCCAATAATCTTAGCAATTTAAGTTTAAAACAAAATGATCAACGCTCTACAAATTTTACAGAAATTCAAAAAGCCGATGGTGAATCGACACGATTTACTTCTACAGCTTATGATTCTTTAGGTAATCTACATGATATTGATTTAACATTAGTTAAAGAAGATGTTGCTGTAAACAACGGACAAACATGGCGGTGGTTTGCTACTTCAAAAGATAATGCTGGTGACAAACTAGCTGTTGGTACAGGAACAGTGCTTTTTGATAATCAAGGTTCTTATGTTAAAAGTTCTGATGATATTATAAATTTAAATTTGGACAATGGAGCAGTTACTCCATTCAAATTTGATTTTCATTTTGATCAATTATCTAATTTATCTAATCCAAATGGTAGCGATGTTACGGTACAGGATCTAGATGGATTTGGTAAAGGTGAATTACGTGATTGGATAGTTGAATCTAATGGCACAGTTGTAGGTAATTATACCAATGGTAAAAATCGCGAATTTGGTCGTATACCAATTTTAACCCTTACAAATCAAGCTGGGTTGATGGCACAAGGTGATAATTTATATAAACAAAGTGAGAATACAGGAGATTTATTTGTACGCACCGCAGGTACATCTGTTGCTGGAAATTTACGCCAATTTACACTTGAAGATTCAAATGTAGATTTAGCTGTTGAGATGACAAGAATGATAGAAGCGCAAAGGGCTTTTTCTTCAAATTCAAAAGTTATCACTACTGATCAAGAAATTATTGATGTGGCAATTAATTTAATACGTTAATTTATTTAATAGGCTGGACCCAAACCACGGGAAGCCTTATTTGTCGTTGACCGATTGATACGACATAAAAAGGAGAAAATTTTATGGCTTTACTACGCTCATTAACAACTGGTATTTCTGGTTTACAAAACCATCAAATCGCAATGGATGTCATTGGCGATAATCTTGCAAATGTAAATACAACAGGTTTCAAATCTGGACGTGTTCAATTTGCAACAATGTTTTCACAAACAATAGGCTCTGCAGAACGCCCAACTATGCAAAAAGGTGGACTTGATCCACAGCAAATTGGTGTCGGAATGAAAACTGCCGAGATTTCTCATAATTTTAATCAAGGAGCACTAGAAAATACTGGAGTAAAATCTGATTTAGGTATTGATGGTGAAGGATTTTTTGTTTTAGATTCAATGGGACAAAATTTTTATACTCGTGATGGTGCATTTGAATTAGGACTTAAAAAATCAATCAATGATAAAGGAGTTGAAGTTACAAAAAGAACTTTAATTCATAAAGGCACTGGCCTTGCTTTACAAGGTCAAATTGCAAATACCGATGGAAGTATTGATGCTCCATCTATGGGTGCATTAGACGATATAAATATACCTCTTGGCGAATTGCAATTAGGCAAAGCAACTGAAAATGCTTTTTTTATGGGTAATTTAAATTCAGCTGGTCAAGTTTCTACTACAGGTACTCGCTCATTTTCTGCAGAATTTTTTAGTGATCCAACACTATCTACTTATGCTCATGCCGATACTGACATTGGTGATTTATATACTAGTGATGGTTTATTGATGGAAAATCATAAATCAATAGATTTAAGTGTAGAAAAAGGTGGACGTAAAATTACAAATACTTTTGTCTACGGAAAAAATAAAAATGGTACCACTTTAGGCGATTTAGCTTTGTTTATGCAAAGGATGGCAGGATTACATACAGATAACACTATGATAAGTGATAATGCTATTGGCGGTGTAGGTATTGCAAAAGATGCCGGAGGCACAGTTGAAGAAGTTAATGTTGCCAATACTGGTTCATCTCCTAGCTTAAACCATAACCAAACACATGACGAAGGTGTTGCCGATAATGATGGTGTCAATGAAACCCGTTTACAATTTGGTGCTGCAAGACCTATGAATACAGTTGAAAATAAAACAACTAAAGTAATAAATGCCAATACATTTACCTTAACCGATAATGAATTGGCAAATACAAGAACTACTCAGGGCAACACTATTGCTTATGAATTTAATAAAATGCCAGCTGACAATCGCCATATGAGTGTACAAGTAGATTTAGATAATAATGGTAGCTATGAAACAACTGCAGAAATTACTGATATAGATGAAGCAACTGGAAAATTTACAATAAACACAAGTACAGCTCATGGGTTAACAGATGGTCAACCAGTTTCAGCAAGATTATCTAATAGTGCGGATGGTGCCTCTGCACAATTTGGTATAAATGAGTTATATTTAAAAGATGGCGGTACATCATCATTAGCCGGTCATGTAGGTAATAAATTATCAGTAACAGCAAATGTTAATAAAATTACTATCAGCGACTCGTCCGCAGATTATGATTGGACTGTTACTACAATGGGTGATGGAGATAGTATATATCTTTCTGGTGCTGATATTACAGATGGATGGTATAATATTAAAGGCGCTCCAGTAACTAATCAAGATACAAATGGTGATGGCCATTTAGATACAGTTATTACTCTAGATCGCGATGCTGGAACAGGATCGGTTAGCGATTTAATGGTTGGTAATGTTATTAGTTATACAGATATTACTGCAGAAAATAACTACTTATTTAATGATATAATGGCTGGTGATAATATTGCGATGAAAGGTGATGGTGCTTTAGATGGTATGTATCAAGTGCTAGATAAAGCTGTAGATTCGGATGGTGATGGTGTGGCTGATTCTATTAGACTTGGTTTTAAAGGGGCAAGTGGTGCTAATATAGGAGATAATGCTTTTTCTGGTGTTTTAGGCAAAGAAACTGATATTACTTATCAAATAAATCCTAATAAATTATATGTAAATGGTAATTTGGGAACTAAAAATGAAATTTCAAATTGGCGAATGACATCTGGAAATACTACTTGGGAATCTTTTTCAAGCGATGACGATGTTGCCGCAGATGGCGAATCTACAACATCAACATTAACAGTATTTGATTCTCAAGGCGGAGCACATTCTATTAATATGGTAGCTACTAGAATTGATACTAAAAGCAATAATGGTGCTTCATGGAGATGGTATGCTGATGCTATTGATGACGATAATGATTTAACAGATGATATAGATCCAGATATTGCAGTAGGTTCAGGAACTATGAAATTTGATAATCTAGGTGATTATCTAGGCGAATCAAACGATCGTATTAAAATTGATTTAGATAATGGTCAAGCAACACAATTAATAATTGATCCTGATTTTGCTGGTATGAATCAACGAGAATCTTCAATAGGTGCTTCAGAATTAGATGTTAAAGAACAAGATGGATTAGAAAGAGGAATATTAAATAATTGGAGCATATCAGGAGACGGTACTGTAGTAGCTGTATATTCTAATGGATTGACAAAAGATGTTGCTAGAATTGCCGTTACTACATTTCGCAATAATAATGGATTAGTAAGTACAGGTAGTAATTTATTTCGTGATGATTTAAATACTGGCGGACCGCGTGCTAATGTTGCAGGCCAAAATGAAGCAGGTAATATGCGTAGTTTTACACTTGAATCATCAAATGTTGATTTATCCTTAGAATTTACAAAAATGATAACAACACAAAGAGGTTTCCAAGCCAATGCTAGAACAATTACTACAAGTGATGAAATGCTAACTGAGCTTGTAAATCTAAAAAGATAATAAATAGTTTTAGATGAGTATAGATAATCTGTACTCATCTAAATTTATGTGAGATATAATGATTAAATTAACTAAAATAAATAACGAAAATTTTATTCTTAATGCCAATCTGATAAAGTTTGTAGAAGAAAAACCCGATACCATCATTACATTGCAAAATAATGACAAGATTTTAGTCAAGGATAGTGCGGATTTGGTTATGGAAAAAGTAATTACTTATGCACGATTGATTAGATCTTTGCCAGAACAGTTAAATATGCACAGTGATAATTGTGGTTAGGATTTTCTAAATATGGATATAACAACATTAATAGGTTTAGTTTTAGGTACAGCCATGATTGTTTCTGGTATGGGCTTAGAACATTTAACTGAATATTACCTAGATATGCCATCAGTATATATGGTAATTGGTGGTGGTTTTGCCTCGGCATTATTTACTATTCCAATGGAAATTATGAAGGGTATGGTTGGTGTAGGTAAAAATACACTGCTAATTACTACTACAGATGTGGCCAAATTAATTGAAGATATGGTATCCTATGCAGAAATCGCCAGACGTGATGGTATTTTAGCATTAGAACAAGTATGTGATCAAATTTCTGACGAGTTTTTAACTAAAGGATTACGCTTAGCAGTTGACGGAACTGATCCAGAATTAATACAAACAATTTTACAAACAGAAGTTGACTGTATTGGAATGCGCCACGAAACTAATTTAAAAATATTTGCATCAATGAGTAAGTATTTTCCGGCTTGGGGAATGATTGGAACTTTAGTAGGACTTGTGGCCATGTTATATAATATGTCTGATCCTTCATCTATTGGACCTTCAATGGCTGTTGCCATTATTACTACTTTATATGGGGCTATTGTAGCTAATTTTATTACTGGCCCAATGGAAGACAAATTAGCAATCAGAAATGACCAAGAATTGTTTGCTAAAGAAATTATTATACAAGGTGTTATGAGTATTCAATCTGGAGATAATCCACGTATTGTTGAACAAAAGTTAAATATTTATTTAGCTCCTGGCGATCGTAAAGAATCAGAGGAATAGGAACTATTAATGGGAAAAAAACACAAATGTCCTCCTACAGGTGCACCAGAATGGATGTGTACATTTGCAGATATGATGACATTATTAATGTGCTTTTTTGTATTATTAGTGGCTATGTCAACTATTACGCAAACAAAATTAATTGCCGCAATGGGTAGTTTTAGAGCTCATTTAGGTTTTATGCCAAATCAATTAAGAGTTTTAGCTATATTAAAAAATACCAATACAAACCGCAAAATAAAAGAATCAGTAAAAAAACAAGGCGTTAAAGGCAAGCATGTAAGGGTTATGACAATTAGAGAAGGTGATAAAATTGTTTTAGGTGGAAAGTTTACCTTTAATCCAGGTAGTGCTGATATCAGACAGGAAGCAATACCAGAATTAATTAAAATTACTGATACTTTACGAGGGTATCGCAATATTATCGAAATTACAGGCAATACTTCTTCTGCGCAATTAAGCGCTAATTCTAAATTTAAAGATAATTGGGAACTAAGTTGGGAAAGAGCAATGGCAATTGGTAGATTTTTTATAGAAGAAGGTAAAATTAATCCTAAAAGAATTAGAACAAAAGCGGCAGCTCAGTATGATCCTGCAGCCAATAATCTATTTGCCGATGGACAAGATAGAAATCGCCGTGTTGAAATATTAGTATCCAATAAAGTAATAAAAAAATAAATAATGCAATTAAACATTTTATATGTTTAAATTAAAGCTACTGACAATAAAAGTCGAATTGTGTAATATACTCAAAATCTAATTAATTAGGAATAAATATGGCAGACGAAGAAGAAAAAAAAGATGATAAAAAAGAAGGGGCAGAGGATAATGCAAAACAGCCAATGTTCTCAAAAGTCGGATTAATTGTTTTTGTAGTTTGGACAATTATTTTAGCTGCTGGTTTGGCGTTTTTTCTAAAGCCAGAAGCACCACCAGAAGGTGAAGAAGCAAAAGTAGAAGTTGTAAAAAAAATAGCCGTTACTGGTGCTATTGTCGAAATTGGAGCAGTACCTATTACCGTGATTGTTAATGCAACAACTCAAGAAGCAAAATTAATTAATATAGAAGTATCCATAGAACTTGCTTATGATGCAGGTGATGAAGCTACTAAAATGGTAGAATCTTTAAAACCTTGGATAAAATCAGAATTAATTACTACTGTACAAAGTCGTGGATTTACTGAATTAATGAAACCAGAAGCTAAAGATTATATAAAAAATAAACTAAAATCTATTATTGAAAATCGCTTTAAACAAGCTGGGCATACAGAAGTTAAAATTGAAGATGTCTTAATAACAAGTTTTATTATTGCTGGTTAAATATGGCTGATGATAATGCTTTATCACAAGATGAAATAGACGCCTTATTAGGTGGGTCTAGCGACCCAGCACCTCCTCCGCAAGAAGATATAAAGGCTGAATCTGTTGTAAATAATAAACCAGTTGCAAGTAATGCTGGTTTTGAAGAATTTAAAGCCGAAGAACCTTCTCAAGAAGAAGCATCGCTTAATATGCTTGATGATGTTACCTTAGATGTCAAAATAGAACTAGGGCGCACTCATATGGATATAAAACGTATCTTAGCATTAGGCGAAGGCTCAATTGTAGAGTTAGATAAACTTGCGGGCGATCCTTGCGATATATTAATTAATGAAAAATTAGTAGCACGCGGTGAAGTTTTAGTATTAAATGAAAATTTTTCCGTTCGCGTTACTGATATAGTTACCCAAGAAGATAGAATTAATTTTGAAAAACGCAGACGAAAACATTAAAAATATATAATATTATGTAAATCGTATGAAAAACATACCTGTTTTAATGTATCACCATGTCAAACCAAACAAGGACATGGTAAGTATTACTCCAAAAAATTTTGAAGAACAAATATCAACTTTGAATAAAATGAAATTTCATTTTTATTCAATCGATGAGTTTATTGATGTGATTAATGGTACTGCTAAAATAAAAAAAGGAGTTTTAATCACATTTGATGACGGGTTTGTCGATAATTGGATTTGGGCATACCCAATATTAAAAAAATATAATGCAAAAGCTACCATATTTATAACCCCAAAACGTATGCCAAAACATGGCATACGTGATGATAGTTTTAAGCCTGCTCCACATAGAAGCTTTGCTAGATTACCAGATATCAGTCAAGAATTTATAAGCCTTGAAGAAATGCAACTAATGAGTGAATTAATAGACTTTCAATCACATACGATGACCCATTTACGTTGTACTCAACAAACAAACCAAACCAAAGCAGAAATCAAAGAAAGTAAATTATATATCGAACAATTAACTAATAAGCCTTGTAAAGCCTTTGCTTGGCCATACGGTGATAACAACCAAGAAGACTTGCAATATCTTGCTAAACAAGGTTATCAAGCTATCTTTACCATTAAAACTGGCACATACAGATATAATAGTAATCCATTAGATATTAAACGAATAGAAATGAAAGATAAGGGTAAAAATTTTATAAAATCAAGAATGTTCTTATATACAACCCCTATTTTAAGCCAATTATATGCTTTTATAAAAGGCAAAATATAAAAAATAGTATGTAAATTAAATGTAAAAACTATGTAAAAAGAATATATAAAAATATATAAACTAATTATAAAGTTTTACATAGATTTATAATTTAAAATACACACATATAAATTTATATTTTTTTTACTTAGATTTATCTATAGATTTAATAAACGTAATTGCTTACAATCTAAGCTCTTGTATTAGTTTTTACATTTTTTACATACCTTATAACTATGACTACTAATTTTTTATTAAATAATATAATTACTATATTGGGTAGCTTATGAAATTCACTCACAACGGCAAAAGTCTATATCATGTTTTTAGTATTCTCAGCAGTATTGTACCTCAGGTTTCTACTAGACCTATTCATCAAGTAGCTAGTATAAAAATCGAAGATGGCAATTTAATTTGTTGCGCAACTGATTTAGAAGTAGGTGTAGAAATTCGCGAAAAATTAGATTTTGTGGAAGTTGAGGGTGATTATCTTTTCCCAGTTTCACAAATAGCAACTATTATCCGCGAATATCAAGACGTAGATGTTACATTTGAAGTTATTGAAAATGTAATAAATATTACAGCCAAAGGAGAAAAATTTCATTTCTTTGTTAATATTGAAGATGAATTTCCAGATTTACCCTTTGGTCAATATAAAAACACTATATCTATAAATCGTGAAGACTTTAGAAATTTAATTTCTAAGGTTGACTATGCTGTTTCTAACGATCAAACAAAAGTAATTTTGGGTGGTGTGATGATGGAAACTATAGATGGTAAGTTAAAATTAGCTGCTGCCGATGGTCATCGTATGGCTTTTATACAACATAAATGCGATCAAGATGCTATTTTTGAAAGAAATGTAATACCGCGAAAAACTTTAAAAATTTTAAGAAAAACTTTAGCTGGAGAGGGTAAAATAAATATAAGTCATGATGAAAATCATATTTATTTTATAAGTGATAACTTAGTTTTAATATCTAGGCTTATCGAAGGTGTATTTCCTGATGTAGAATCTTTTATACCAACAACATTTAACGCAACTGCAACAGTAAATCGTATACAACTAATTGATGCTGTAAAAAAATCTATTTTGGTTAATACAGAAAAAGATCAATCTATTTTATTATCGATAGCCCAAGGCAATATGCACATGGCTACTTATGCAGCATCTATCAGTGGTGCTGATTTTGATATTCCAGTTAAATTAGATGGTCCAAGTTTAGATTTGGTTTTTAATCCACGGTTTTTATTAGAAATTATTGAAACTTTAAATAATGATGATGTTGTATTTTCGTTAATATCAGATCAAGAGCGTGTTATGATTCAGGAAGGTGAATTAAAATCAATAATTATGCCTATTGCAAAACAATAAGCTAATAGTTGTTTTTGTAAAATATACGACTATTGACATAAGCAATTGGTATCTATACAATCTCGCAATCTATAATTAAACTTAAAACATTTTAATAAAGGTATTACCATGGCTGTACCAAAACGTAAAACAAGTAAATCAAAAAAGAATTCACGTCGTTCACATCACGGCGTATCTGTCGCCTCTTTATCTGTTTGTCCACAATGTGGTCAAAAGAAAAAACCACATACAGTTTGTGAAGAATGTGGTTATTATAAGGGTAAAGAAGTTATTCAAGTAGAATCTGAATAATTATATATAAACTATGGATATAACCATAGCTGTCGATGCGATGGGAGGTGATTTTGCTCCCATCGAAGTCGTCAAAGGTGCTTTAGAATCACTTTCTATTGACCCTAAACTTAAAATAATTTTGGTTGGTCACCTAGAAACCATTAAATCTATTTTAAAGCAAGAATCAGGTCAAGATAACCATCCAAA
>JAMOSO010000028.1 GCA_027063065.1 Planctomycetota bacterium
TTGCTGAAATGAAAATTGCATTTTAGAATATGCAAAGCCTTGGCTAGCTTTTGATGATGGATCAAAATAATCCATTATAGCACTGATATCATTGTTTAGACTGTCTAATAAACTGTTTTTGTTGTTTGTTTGAATATTTGACATATCTGGCATGTTGTGTAGCGGATTGTTGGCGTTGGCTTTATTAAACATTTGAGAAGGATTACGCCTTGCTATGTTGTTGGCAAAATTGTTAAATTGATTATTCATAAATAGCTCCTTATATACGTTTGTTACCCCACCGTTAACTTATATATCGGTTGTAACTAAAGTGGTCTTAACTAAAACTAAAATGTTTTTAAATTTTCAGTATCTTTTTCTTTTGTGAAAGCGTAATTGTTTTGCGATATTTATAGTTGAATTCAAATTTAAATTGATTAATCTTTGTTACAAATACAAATGAATTAAAAAATGATGTACGGAATGCGGTTAGACTCCGCAACGATCCCATCGCTGTATTCGGTTATGTTCTATATAAGTCACTGGTATTTACTGGGAAGACATAGAAATTTAGGCCGTAAGTCAGAAGACGAATCATTTTTTATAACCGAGACCAATGGTAAAGGGCTCTGGAATATTTATATATTCCAGAGCCCTTTTTTTTATGTTTTTATAGGATTGATATGCAAACGCAAATAGAACAAGCACGTAATAATAAAATTAGTAAGCAGGTGGCTATAATTGCAAAAGATGAAAGTATTGCTCCTGAAATAATCATGCGTAGAGTTGCTGATGGTGAAATTGTAATACCGTGTAATTATAATAGGCCTAATCAAAAGGTGTGTGGTATTGGTACGGGATTGCGAACTAAAGTTAATGCCTCTATTGGTACTTCTTCTGATATTTGCGATATAAATCATGAAGTGGCAAAAGCTGTGGCTGCAGAACAAGAAGGTGCTGATAGCCTTATGGAGCTTTCTGCGGGAGGAGATTTAGATGCTATTAGACGTGCTGTTTTAAATAATTGCACATTGCCAATTGGTAATGTGCCGTTATATCAGGCGTTTTGCGAAGCTTCGCGTAAATACAAAAATCCTAACAAATTAGATCCAGAATTTTTGTTTGATTTAATAGAAAAACAATTAGGAGATGGTTTGTCCTTTATGGCTATCCATTGTGGAATTAACCGATACAGTATCGAGCGTTTACGTAAACAAGGTTATCGATATGGGGGGTTAGTTTCTAAGGGTGGTACTTTTATGGTAAATTGGATGGATTACAATAAAAAAGAAAATCCGTTATACGAACAATTTGATAGGGTTTGTGCCTTGATGCGTAAATACGATGCTGTTTTAAGTTTGGGCAATGGGATTCGTGCTGGTGCGATACATGATTCTCATGATAGAGCTCAAATGGCTGAGATGATTACTAATTGCGAGTTAGCAGAGTTAGGCCGTAAAATGGGTACTCAGATGATGGTTGAGGGGCCAGGACATGTGCCCCTTAATGAGATTGAAGCTAATATTATTTTAGAAAAACGCATGTCAGGTAATGCGCCTTATTATGTTCTAGGGCCAATTCCAGCAGATACTGGAGCTGGTTATGATCATATCACGGCAGCTATTGGTGCAGCGCAGTCGTCTAAAGCGGGTGCAGATTTAATTTGTTACATTACTCCGGCTGAGCACTTGGCTTTGCCAAATGTAGACGATGTGCGCGAAGGGGTTCGCACGACACGGTTGGCATGTCGTGTAGGAGATATTGCAAAATATCCAGACCGTAGAGATAATGAAAAAGCCGCAGCAATGGCAAGGCGTGATATGCAGTGGGATGAATTAAATAAATATTTATTGTTTCCAGATATTGCACAGCAGATTCGTGAAAGCCGAAGTCCAGCTAAAGAAGATACTTGTTCTATGTGTGGCGATTTTTGTGCGATGCGTAAAGGTGCAGAAATTTTTTATAACGATTTAAGTCAAAATAAAAGGAGAAAATAATGAAGCTTGAAGAAGTGGTAAAATCTATAAAACCAACTGATAAAAGTGTCTTTGTAAAAGCTAATGAACGTTTGAGAAATCAAGCTAAGCCAGCAGGTTCGTTAGGCGTTTTAGAGACAGTTAGTGCAAGACTGGCATCGATTGCTGGTAAATTAGATGTACATTTAAAACATAAAAAAGTTTTAGTTTGTGCTGGTGATCACGGTGTTGTAGCGCAGGGTGTTAGTTTGTTTCCGCAAGAGGTTACTCATCAAATGGTTTTAAATTTTGTTAATGGAGGGGCAAGTATCAATGTTTTAGCTCGCCACGCCAATGCTGATGTGCATGTGATTGATATGGGCGTTAATTTTGATTTTGCAGATGATTTAAATATTTTTCATAAAAAAATTGCTAAAGGCACTGCCGATATTTCAGAAGGCGCAGCCATGAGCCGTAGTGAAGCAATTAAATCAATTGAAAATGGTATATCAGTAGTAGAGGAGTTATGTGCTAAAGGTTCTGTGGATATTATAGCAACTGGAGATATGGGTATAGGTAACACTACAGCTTCGACAGCTATTATAGGAGTATTGTCTGGGATGGATTTAGCTAAATTAGCTGGGCGTGGTACAGGTATAGACGATGAAGCACTAAAAAACAAAATAAAGGTTTTGCAACGGGCTATTCAAATTAATAGACCTGATAAATCAGACGCTATTGATGTGTTGGCAAAGGTGGGCGGTTTTGAAATAGGCGGTTTGGCAGGTATTGTTATAGGTGCAGCTGCTGCAGGATTGCCTGTGGTATGTGATGGTTTAATATCAACAGCTGGTGCATTAATAGCTTGTGAAATTGCTCCAATAGCCAAGGAATATTTGTTTGCTTCACATAAATCAGTTGAGATTGCGCATCAATTTATGCATAGTCATTTGGGTCTTGAGCCTTTGTTTGATTTTGGTTTGCGTTTAGGAGAAGGTACAGGGGCAACTTTAGCGTTGGAAATATTAGACGCATCAACAAGGGTTTTGGCTGATATTAAAACCTTTGCAGAAATTGGAATAGGGGATTGCAATCTTGATTAATTGGAATAGTTATTAATCAGTTGTAATTATTGATACAGTTGCACTTTAGTATAGTGTAATAGATTGGTTAAGGTTGTATTTTTTATTACAATATCATCATTACAATTTTAAGTAATTACATTGAGGATTAATATGCGTTATTTTTATATAGCATTAAGTTTTTTGACAATAATACCAATTCATTTAGATGATATTGAGGATGTGGATTTTGCAAAATCAGTTAAATATTTTACAATAGTCGGTACGCTTGTCGGTTTATTGTGTGCTGCAATTGGTTATGTTAGTTTGCTTTTGTTTGATCCGTTTAGTACCTCTATCATTGTGGTTGCCAGTATGAGTTTGATTTCTGGTGCTTTGCATACGGATGGATTGGCTGATACTTTTGATGGTTTTTTAAGTTCACGCTCTTTAAAACGTAAATTAGATATAATGCACGACAGCCGTATTGGTACAATGGGAGTGTTGGCTATATTGTTTGTGATGCTTTTAAAGATTTCATTATTGTTTAGTATTTCTTCTAGTCCAAGTTATATGTTGGCAGTTGTCTTTTTAATGCCATTAGCAGGTAGAGTATCGCAAATTTTATCGATGAGCCTATTGCCTTATGCTCGCGAGGACGGTTTGGGTTTGTTGTTTTGGGATAGTAGTCAATCAAGGTTTCGTTTAGCTTTGATTTTATTTTTAATAATTAGCATTTTAGTATGTATAATTGTTGGCGTGTCTGTATTTAAAGCTTTGTTTTTAACTTTTTGGCTGATATTAATTACGGGGATTTTTTCTAACTGGTGTTATAAGGCAATAGAAGGCGGTACAGGTGATACTTTAGGAGCAATCACAGAGATTATAGAGCTAGTTACAGTGGCGTATTTTGCGATTTAGATATGTGTATTGAAAAAGAACAAAAATTAATCAAATACTTACAAGGTTATAAGCAATTGGCGTTGGCTTATTCTGGTGGTGTTGATTCTACTTATTTAGCTGATGTAATATTTGAGGTGTTAGGTTTAAATGCTCAAATGATTATTGCTGATTCGCCTTCTATCCCGCGAACAGAACTTGCTTTTGCTGTTGATATTGCCAAGCAAAGAGGTTGGAATTTGCGAGTTATCAAAACAAATGAACATAAAAAAGAGGCTTACTTATTAAATCAAGGTGATAGGTGTTATCATTGCAAAAAAGAATTATTTACACAAATGCAAACAGTTTTGGACAATGCTACTCATTTGGTATTAGCTCATGGTGCAATTGAGGACGACCGCGCCGAGATTAGGCCAGGTACAAAAGCAGCGTCAGAATCTAGTGTGATTGCCCCGTTGCAAGAGGTTAAATTGTATAAATCAGAAATACGCAAATTAAGTAAGTTGCGTTTGTTGCCAACCAGCAATAAAGCGTCTTTTGCTTGTTTAGGTTCTAGGTTTCCAACGGGGGTAAAGATAGATTTAGATACTATGCGACAAATAGAAATGGCAGAAGAAATCTTACGCAAGTATAATTTTTATCAATATAGGGTTCGTCATCACGGAGAGATTTGTAGGATTGAAATTGATCCTAAGGATTTTGAAAAATTAATGCTTAACCGTGTAGATATAGTTACGGCTATTAAAAAAACAGGTTATCGTTATGTGAGTTTAGATTTAGATGGTTACGTTACTGGTTCAACGGCTTAAATTGTTATGATTAGAGTTTCTGCTATTCAACAATTATGTAATATGCCACAAGCACAGGCTTATCAACATAGTGCAGAGTTAATCTTTACAGCTTCAAACAATGGGGCTGATTTAGTTGTATTGCCAGAATTGCACTCTGGAGCATATTTTCCACAACGTGAGGATAAACAGTTTTTTAATTTAGCCCAATCAATACCAGGGGATTTTACTAAACATTTTGCAAGTGTGGCTAAGCGAGCAGGAGTTGTTTTGGTTAGCAGTATGTTTGAAAAACACAACAATAAATATTTTAACACTGCCGTTGTGTTTGATAGCGATGGAACTATAGCTGGGATTTATCGTAAAACACATATACCCGAAGATCCTGGGTTTTATGAAAAATTTTATTTTGCTAATGGCGATGGTCAAATTAAGCCTATAACTACATCTTTAGGTAAATTGGGTGTGTTGGTGTGTTGGGATCAATGGTTTCCAGAAACTGCTAGAACAATGGCGGCACGGGGTGCTAATATGTTGATTTATCCTACAGCTATAGGAACTATCCCAGAAGATAACGACAATGGTGCTTTTTTAGATGCTTGGATTACTATCCAACGTTCACATTCTATAGCTAATGCTTTGCCTGTGATATCTGTTAATCGGGTTGGGCTCGAAGAGGATTTATTATCTACGGTAAAGTCGATTGATTTTTGGGGACATTCTTTTATAACTTCCGCTATGGGTGAGTTGTTGGCTCAAGCCGATGAGACACCTCAAATAATATATGCCGATATTAAGCTGGACAATACTTTAAAAACCAGAAGAATGTGGCCTTTCTATCGTGATTTAAGACCCAGTTTGTATTCTCTACCTAGGAGTATTTGTGATTAGTGTAACTGATTTATCTATGGCCTTTGGCCCCCAAACCCTTTTTGAAGGTGTTTCATTGTTGTTTTCACCAGGTAAGCGTTATGGTGTTGTTGGTGCTAATGGTGCGGGGAAGTCTACTTTTTTAAAAATATTGACAGGTGAGTTACAGCCAGAGACAGGGCAAGTTATTATACCTAGCGAGTTAAAAGTCGGCGTGTTGGGGCAGGATCATTTTCAATATGAAAACAACCGTGTGATTGATGTTGTGATTATGGGCAAGCAAGAGCTTTGGAAAGTGTTTTCTGAAAAGGAAATATTATTAAATAAACCAAACCTAACAGATGACGAAAATATCCGTTTGGCAGAGTTGGAAAGCGATATTGCTAACCTTAATGGTTATATGGCCGAAGCCGATGCCTCAAAATTGTTAGAGGGTTTAGGTTTAGCAGACGAAACCCATTATTTGCCTATGAACACTTTATCTGGCGGATTTAAATTGCGTGTGTTATTGGCTCAGGTTTTATTTGGTGAGCCAGACGTGTTGTTATTGGACGAACCAACCAATCATTTGGATATTTATTCGATTAAATGGTTAGAAGGCTTTTTGTCTAAATATAATGGTACTTTGGTTGTGATTAGTCACGACCATGATTTTTTAAATGGCGTTTGTACGCATATTGCAGATGTTGATTTTGGAACAATTAAAATATATACGGGAAATTACGATAAATTTTGTGTGCAATGTCAAGAAGAGCGAGATCGTAAATCGGGTTTGATTGCCAAACAAGAAAAACGGCGTGATGATTTGCAATTGTTTGTTGATAGATTTAAGGCTAAGGCTTCCAAGGCTAGACAGGCTGGGTCTAAAGCTAAGATGATAGAGAAATTAGAGGATGAAATAGGTAGCAATCAATTGGCTCGCAGTACGCGTATGGAACCTCGTTTTGTTTTTAAACAAGTTAGGCCTTCAGGAATATGTCCATTAAAAGTGGCTGGGGTTACTAAGTCTTATGGAGATAAGCGAGTTCTTAATGATGTTCATTTTGAGATAGAACGCGGACAGAAAATTGCGATTATAGGCCCTAATGGTATAGGTAAATCAACCTTATTAAATATTGTAACCGACAATGTTAAAGCAAATGGTGGTGTATTTAATTGGGGACATGAAACTTATATAGGGTATTTTCCGCAGGATCATCATGCTGAGGTGCACGGAAAGTTGACAGTATTAGATTGGCTTTGGAACTGTAATCCTAAAATGACTCAAAGTTCCATACGCGAGGTTTTAGCTAGAGCTTTATTTACTGGGGATGATGTAGATAAAGGTGTAGAAAATTTAAGCGGTGGTGAAGCAGCGCGTTTGATATTGGCAAAGATGATGGTTACTAATCATAATGTATTGATTTTAGATGAACCTACCAATCATCTGGACTTAGAATCAATTACTAATTTGGCTAAGGCTTTAAATAACTATGATGGAACAGTCTTATTAGTAAGTCATAATAGGTACTTTGTCAGTAAGATTGCTAATCGAGTTATTGAAATTAGTGCAGATGGTGCTAGAGATTTTTTGGGTACATATACAGAGTATATGAACGAGCGTGAAAATGATCATTTGGCTAGAGATGTTTCATTAAAAAATCGTAGTAAGGAAGTAGAAAAAATAAGAATGAGCTCTGGCGAAGATGCCAAAAAATCAAAGCCAACAAAAGAGCTTAGTCATGCAGAACGTAAAAAATTGCGCAATAAAATTAAATCTTTGGAACGTAAAATAAAAGATTGCGAAAAACAAAGTGTAGAATTAGAGCAAAAGATTACTGATTTAAGTAGTTATATGGCTAGCGAAGAGTTTTATAATTTATTTGCAAAAGAGCAAAGAATTAAATCGCGAGAAAAAAGTGAGACAGAGGATAAACTTTTAGCTATAATGGAGCTTTGGGAAACCTCGGCTGCTGAATTAGAAAAGCTTTTGTAATAAAAGCTGGACATAGGTGTGTATTTTTATTAAAATCTCGCCTCTTAATTTTTAATATAACAATTGTAAATAAGGTAAGGTAAACGATGTCAAGATACACAGGCCCTCGTAACAAAATAGCAAAGCGATTCGATGTAAACCTTTGGGGTCGTCGTCGCGATCCATTAGCTACAGAACAACGTACAATGCGTCGTCGTCGTGGTAAAAAATCAAACTACGGTGTACGTCTTGATGAAAAACAAAAGTTGCGTTATTACTATGGTGTTATTCGTGAAAAACAATTCCGTATGTATTTTAAACAAGCTAAAAAAGTACATGGTAATATTGGTAGTGCATTTTTGGTTCTTCTTGAAAGCCGTTTAGATGTTGTTGTTTTTCGTATGAATTTCTTGCCAACTATTTTTGCTGCTCGTCAGTTTGTGTCTCACGGTCATATTCGTGTAAATGGTCAAAAGGTTGATATTGCTTCTTATATGGTAAAAGAAGGTGATAAAATCACTTTAAGCGATACAGGTAAAGCTATGCCTTTGATTACTGAATACTTGGCAGATCCAGAACGTGATACTCCTGATTATGTAAATTTTGATGCCAAAACAATGACGGGTGAGTTTGTTCGCAAACCAGTTCGTGATGAAATTATGTATCCTTTCACTCTTAATGAATCATTAATTGTGGAATATTACTCTCGTTAAAGAGTAAATAAATCTAATAAAAAGCCCTCTGAAGCCTTTGGTTTCAGAGGGCTTTTTTTGTATACTATTATTATTTAAATCGGGAGTCAGTATGGCAATATCTGTAGTTAAGCTTGGTAAACGCATCAGAGATCAGCGTGAAAAAAAAGGCTTATATCAAGCCGATTTAGCTAGGTTGTTACAGGTAAGTGCACAGGCAGTTTCAAAGTGGGAACGTGGTGAAAATGCTCCTGATATATCTTATTTTTTAGAACTGGCAAAAATACTTGGGGTTACTGTCGATTGGTTACTTGGACGAGCCGACTCCGAAGAAGATACTTTTGAAGCCACTATCTTTTGTACAGCCTTAAACGGTTATGCTTCTCGCAGTGCATCGCTTTCACCTCGTGATGTTGCCGATTGGGCAAATGCATTCTTTCATCCTATTACTGAAGCGGTATTGCGATATGAGGGAGTACCAGTTAAATATGTTGGAGATGGTTTTTTAGCTTTTTTTGCTGGTCGTGACCATGCGATGCGCGGTTTTGAAGCTATGCGCCAATGTAAAACTATATGTAATAATCCAGATTTGGTTATTGGCTTACATTGTGGCGAGATTTATTTAGGTTCGATAGGCTCGGGAGATTATGCCACGCCAGATATTATTGGTGAAGCAGTTAATACGTCTTTTATGGTTAGAAATTGGATAGCTAAAAATTTAGAAAATCCTATGGCGATAACATCTTCTGTTTACAGACAGATAGAAAAAAACATACCTAAATTATTAAAATACGAGGCTCAAGTAGAAGGCTTGTTAAAAAAAATTAATGTTTATGAGTTGTGCAATGTTTAAGCGTAGAGCTTCACGGGTAGTTAATGTTGGACATTTAAAAATAGGCGGTAACAATCCTGTTGTTGTTCAAAGTATGGTAACAGCCAATACCATGGATACAAAAGCGGTTGTCGATGAAGTTAAAGCTTTAGTTGATGTAGGTTGTCAAATGGTGCGTATTACAGCGCCTACTGTTGGTGCAGCTAAAAATTTGGGTGTGATTAAGCAACAGTTGCATGGTGTTAAGGTTGCTTTAGTTGCGGATATCCATTTTCAAGCTGCAGCGGCAATGGAGGCAGCTTTGTATGTGGATAAGGTAAGGATTAATCCAGGTAATTTTTGTGAGTCTCAGGCACAAAACTTAGAAGATAGTTTTAAGGCTTTATTGGATATATGCTCTGAACGTGGGGTGGCTATCCGTATAGGTACAAATCATGGTTCTCTTTCAGAAAGAATGATGAAACAATTTGGTAATACTTCTGCTGGAATGGTAGAAAGTGCTTTAGAGTTTTTAAGAATAGCCAGAAAATATAAATTTGATGATATTATTTTATCTATGAAAGCTTCTAATCCTAGGGTTATGATTGACGCATACCGCAGTTTAGTAGAATCCATGGATTTAGAAGGTATGGATTATCCATTGCATTTGGGTGTTACTGAAGCTGGCGATGGCGAAGACGGACGTATTAAAAGTGCTATTGGCATAGGTTCGTTATTAAGCGATGGTATTGGCGATACTATTAGAGTATCTCTGACAGAAGATGCTGTTTGTGAAATCCCAGTTGCAAAAGATTTATTATCCGCCTTAGATGGTATTAACAAAAATGTAACTAAGATGGTTAATTGGCCTAAGGGTTTTGTTAGAAGAATCACTCGTGAGATTAAAATAGGTGATTTGACTATAGGGGCAAAAAATCCTGTGTGTGTAGGTGTAAGTGCCAAGTTTGTTAATCAAAATAATGATACACCTGTTGAATTATTATTTACTGAGCATATTCCTGATAAAAAAATTAAGGGATGCAGTTATTGTGTAGCCTATAAGTCTCTTGTTGATGCAGGTGATATTACCAATGTTGATGCTGTGTTAGTCAATAATATTACAGAGTTAAAAAATGTCGCCAAATATAATGTAACTCCTATTATAAAATGGTCGCGCAATTTAGATTTAGACGGGTTTGAAGGTGTTGTGTTGTTAGAGGTCAATTCTGTATACGATGTGCGTTTAGCTTTAGATTTTTTGTTAGATTTACCAGTAATTTTAAAAACAAGCGGGTCTGTTTTAGCAAATGCTGTTAAGTTGGGTTCTGCTTTATGTGATGGTTATGGTGATGGTATTTTAATTGATGATATAAATGGTGATAAGGCTTGTCGAGAAGCCTACACTATTTTGCAATCATCTGGATCGCGTTTAACCAGAACAGATTTTATAGCCTGTCCTTCTTGTGGACGTACATTATTTAACTTGCAAGAGACAACCGCTAGGGTCAAGGCTGTTACTTCGCATTTAAAAGGTGTTAAGATTGCTATTATGGGTTGCATAGTTAATGGCCCAGGCGAAATGGCCGATGCTGATTTTGGTTATGTTGGGGGTGCTCCAGATAAAATTAATTTATATGTCGGCAAGAAGTGCGTAAGGCGTTCAATACCCAGTCATAAAGCGGTTGATGAATTGGTGGATTTGTTAAAATCAGAAGGTGTTTGGGTTGATATTAATCCTAAAACCAGCTGAAAAGTAGGCTAATTAGCACTAAAAAAGTAGTGCTTTTAAATTTAATAATTTATTTGCTTATTTACCACTAAAGTTGCCCGTTGATTGGGGATTATTTTAAATGGCTTAGATATTTTTAAAGGGATTTAGGCTATTTTAACACGCTATTATGAGTTTATATCGCAAATAAAAGATTTGCACGATGCGGAGCTAGAAAAATTATCTTTAATGTTTAAATCACCAGTTGGTTTTGGGATTGTTTTAATTATATATTGCACAATATCGTTATGATTGTTAAAAGTAACAATATTGTATTGTTTTAACTTAGTGGAAAAGTTGTTATGTGGAAAAATTTATATAAATGTTGTTATATTGCTGTGTGTTTGTTTGTTGTTTCGTGTAATACTAATCGTGATAAATATGTATACGAAAATATCAAATTACCAAGTCATTTTGAGCAT
>JAMOSO010000029.1 GCA_027063065.1 Planctomycetota bacterium
ATGGAAATCGCTAAAATATTAAGAAGTCTATCTTAATGCATACGAATTCATTAATGAAGGCAGCAATGGGTGGAAATACGCCGGATGAGGTTTGTTATAACAAGAAGTTGAAACAGGTGGGATAAAATTTTACACTAAAAAATCAGTGGGAGACTGCTACGCAGTCGTTAATTAATTTTTTTAAATTTAATGATTTTTTTCTTATTTACTACTGAATTTGTCTGTTGATTGGGGACCACTTTAATAGGCCGTAAAAATTATTTGTTTGTGGGTAGTGAGGACGCTGGACTGTGGGCGGCAACTGCATACTCTATAGTCGAAAGCTGTAGACTTGTTTGTGCCGACTTTTGATCATACTTAAATTTCGTTACAAAAGCATTACATGAAGGATGTAACGATTATAAAAATTTAACACCACAGGCGCTAAAAAAAGACATTCAAAAAGTTATTAAGCCAGGCTAACTGCCTCTATCGGATGCTTACGTTTCAGGCGCTATACGACAAAAAACTTGCACATTAACCCGTACAGGATATACTCCCTATAGATTTAATCAAAGGAGATTTTATGCAGGTTGTAAATTTTACCGAGGCGCGCAATCACTTAAAAGACGTCCTCGATCGAGTAGTTGTAGATGCAGATTATACTGTCATCTCTCGCAGAGATGCAGACGATGCAGTGGTAATGTCTTTAGATCAATTTAATGGCTTAATGGATACAGTTCATCTTTTAAAAGTACCAGCTAATAAAGATCATCTTGCAAAATCAATAGAGCAATATAACTCTCATAAACTTGTCAAACACGATTTAATTGACGAGTAGTATGATTCAGTGGACAAGCGAGGCATGGAAAGATTATTTGTATTGGCAAACTCAAGATAAGAAGACGCTAAAGCGAATAAATAAACTAATTTTAGCTACGCAACGCTTTCCATTTGAGGGAATTGGTAAGCCAGAAGCATTAAAAGATAATCTGTCTGGGTTTTGGTCAAGGCGAATTGATGAAACGAATCGTTTGGTATATGCATATGAAAAAGATAAATTGAGCATAATATCTTGTCGGTATCATTATCAATAATATAACAAATTATTGGTGTGGAACTTTTTTAGGTGGTGTAAATTCAGATGTTTCAATAAATTTTTATATTAGGATAAATCCATATTTAATAACTCTTTAATAATCATAAAGTCTGATATGTGTTATAATAAATGTTAGCATATAGTCGCATTCATATTGCATCACAAGGCAATCTCTTTTATGTGTCGTTTAAAGAAGCAATATTTAAAATGTAAAAGTCATACTGTAAGGGGTATTTTTTGGTATTTAAAAATTCAAACGCTTGTTTTTTTACTACGGAGTTACAAGATCACATCAAAAATTAAAAACAGTATTTGAGTTAGCTAATAAAGATGCTGGACTGTGGGCGGCAACTGCATACTCTATAGTCGAAAGCTGTAGACTTGTTTGTGTCGACTTTTGATCATACTTAAATTTCGTTACAAAAGCATTACATGAAGGACGTAACGATTATAAAAATTTAACACCACAGGCGCTAAAAAAAGACATTCAAAAAGTTATCAAGCCAGGCTAACTCTATCGTATGCTTATATTCAAATAGTTAAGCAAAGTCATCATGAAGCCAAGGGCTTTGGTGAAAACAAACTTGTCATTATTTTTGCACAAGAATTCAAATTAAGCGTCCAGGGTCTTGCTTGCACTTTTATACGCGAAAAATTGCAAACAACTTGACGTTTTACGCGCATAAAATTGACAGAGTGGTATTTGATAGCTAAAATAGGCGTATGGAAAGAAATTTAAACGTCGATTTATTGCAGTGGAAAGATCAAAAAAATAGAAAGCCTTTATTATTGCAAGGTGCCAGACAGGTAGGAAAAACTTATTTATTAACAGAATTTGGACAAAAGAGTTTTAAAAAATTACATGTAATCAATTTTGAAGATATTAGATTTAAAGCCATTTTTAAAAATGGGCCGGCAAGTTTGGATTCAATATTACTAAATTTACAAGCACTTTTGGCTACAAAAATTAATATAAATGATGACCTTGTTTTTTTTGATGAAATTCAAGAATGTCCAGAGGCAATTCACTCTCTTAAATATTTTTATGAGAAGCTTCCTAAACTTGCTCTTGTATGTGCAGGTTCTCATATAGGGGTGTCTGGAAGCAATGGGGCATTTCCAGTAGGTAAGGTTGATTTTAAAACGCTTTATCCACTTAACTTTTCTGAATTTTTAAAACATCGAAATCCAATCTTAGAAGAAATGCAAAAATCTGCAAAGGCCTCATTTAACCTTGATGATAATATACATAAACAACTATGGGATGATTATTTGCTTTATACATTAGTTGGCGGTATGCCAGAGGCAGTAAGCGCTTTTTTTAATGCTGCTTCAACATATGATGGACTTGAAGATGCTCGTAAAATTCATTTGAGTTTACTCAAAGGCTACAATAATGATTTTAGTAAATATTGCAGTAAAACGATGGGGCATAAAATTTTAGCCATTTTTAATTCAGTGGCATCACAATTACAGGCGGTTCACGATAAGAGCTCTAAAAGGTTTGCATTTAAAGATATAATTTCTGGTCAATCGAGATATTCTCATTTAGAAGATGCAATTGATTGGCTTGTGTTGTCGGGGCTTGTATACAAAACACCTATGGTATCTCAACCTAGAATACCGCTTAATGCTTATGCTAAACCAAATCTTTTTAAGTTAAACTTTTTAGATATAGGTTTGTTAAATACTCAATTAGATGTCCCTTTTAATGATGTCATTAATCAGGAACCTCATTCGTATAAGGGTTTTATTGCAGAACAATTTGTAAATCAGCAAATGCAAAATGTATTTGCAAAATCTATTTATTCATGGACAAATGGCCGAGCAGAAATAGAGTTTGTTTTGCAAATTAATGGTAATATTATACCTGTTGAGGTTAAATCTGGAAAGCGGGTTAAATCAAAAAGTTTAAACTCCTATAAACAAAAATATTTGCCTAAATTAGCTATTAAATTTTCAGCAAATAATATGCGTTTAGAAGATAATCACCTTAACGCACCTATTTATATGGCGGAGTATATTTTTGCAATGGTACAGACCTTCCTAAATCAACCTCATTCTTATAAAAATCTTAGGTAAGCATCAGGCAGAGGCAGTTAGCTTGGCTTGATAACTTTTTGAATGTCTTTTTTTAGTGCTTGTGGTGTTAAGTTTTTATAATCATTACGTCCTTCATGCAATACTTTTGTAACGAAATTTAAGTATGATCGAAAATTAATACAAACAAATAGTTTTTTCGGCGGCATTCTTGTCTATACTTTATTAGTTTTTCGCTGTGATTTTTTGATAACACTTCTATTTTGGTCTTTAATTTAGCAACTTTATGCAACGATGTGTAAAAATACGCCAGATGAGGTTTATTATAAAAAGGAGTTGAAAATTTTTTACGACTAGAAAATCAGTGGGAGACGGCTACGCAGTCATTAATTAACTTTTTTATTTATCACTGACACTTCTCGTTGATTGGTGATCAATTTATATGTCTGTTTAGAGTGCTGTCTAAAATTTAAGTATATTGCTCAAAACATTGTACTATGTTATTATAAAGAGTTATGGAATATACACACAATAAAATAGAGCCTAAGTGGCAAAACAAATGGTTAGAAAATGGACTGCTTCAATTGGATGAAAGTAGCCAAAAACCAAAATACTACTGTCTGATGATGTTTCCGTATCCTTCTGGTGCTTTGCATGTAGGACACGGTCGCAATTATATCATTGGAGATGCCTTAGCACGTTTAAAAGTAATGCAAGGCTATGAGGTCTTAGCGCCCATGGGATGGGACGCTTTTGGGTTGCCTGCAGAAAATGCAGCTATAAAACAAGGAATTCACCCCAAAGAAACATCAACTCAAAATATTGCCAAAATGAAAGAACAATTGCAGGCATGGGGTGTTGTATATGATTGGAAGCGTGAGATTGCAACGTGTCATGTCGGTTATTATAAATGGACACAGTGGGTCTTTAAAAAACTATTTGATATGGGTTTGGCATATCAAAGCGATGCCCCTGTAAATTTTTGTCCTAGTTGTGTAACGGCGTTAGCCAATGAAGAGGTGGTTGATGGCGGTTGCGAACGATGTGGAACACCAGTTGAACAAAAGGCATTGAAACAATGGTTTTTTAAGATTACAGATTATGCTGAAAAATTATTAGATGATATTTCCCTTTTAGATCAGTGGCCTGAAAAAGTACGCGCTATGCAAGCTAATTGGATAGGTAAAAGCGTTGGTTCAAGGGTTGATTTTAAAGTTGCAGATAGCGATGAAGTGTTGCCTGTATTTACTACTCGTCCAGATACTTTATTTGGGGTCACTTATATGTCTATTGCCCCAGAGCATCCGTTAGTGGCTAAATTGGTGGCGGGCACAGATAAACAAGCTGAAATAGAAGCTTTTAGAGACAAAATTATTGTACAACGTAAAGATGCTCCCGGTGGAGAACTCACTGAAAAAGAAGGTGTTTTTACAGGTCATTATGTGATTAATCCTGTCAATAATGAACGTGTGCCTTTGTGGGTTGCTAATTATGCGTTAATGAATTATGGCACAGGTGCAGTTATGGCTGTTCCAACTCATGATCAACGTGATTTTGAGTTTGCTAAAAAATATGATTTACCAATGAAGCTTGTTATTCAACCACTTAAGGGTGATACTCTAAATGTAGATAATATGCAAGAAGCTTTTGTCGGTGATGGCGTTTTAGTTGATTCAGGAGATTTTACAGGTCAAGGCAATCGTGAGTCGATAGATAAAATTAATCAATTTTTAAAAGATAATGCTATAGGTGAGCAAACGACTAATTTTAGAATTCGCGATTGGTTGATTTCACGACAGCGTTATTGGGGTGCGCCTATTCCGATTATTCATTGTGATGATTGTGGGCAAGTGCCAGTTCCCGAAGATCAATTACCAGTTGAATTGCCAGATGATGTTGACTTTAAAGCTCAAGGCGTGGAGTCTCCTTTGGCAACTTGTCAAGAGTGGGTGCAAACAACTTGCCCCAAGTGTGGGAAATCTGCCAAGCGAGAAACAGATACTTTAGCACAATGGTTATGTTCTTGTTGGTATTTTTTTCGTTATTTATCCCCCCGCGATGACGAAAAGCCCTTTGATAAAGAACTTATTAAAAAATGGTTTCCTGTCGATCAATACGTAGGTGGGGTTGAACACGCTGTATTACACTTATTATATAGTCGTTTTATTGTTAAATGTCTTTATGATGCTGGTGAAGTAGATATAAAAGAGCCTTTTAAGGCTTTGTTTACTCAGGGAATGATTTGTAAAAAATCGTCAATTTCTGGCAAATTAGAAAAAATGTCAAAATCCAAGGGCAATGTTGTTGCGCCCGATGAGATTATTAAGGAATATGGTGCTGATACTCAGCGTCTTTATACGTTGTTTATTGGGCCTCCAGAACGCGACTGTGAATGGAATGATGATTCTTTAGTAGGATGTAATAGATTTTTAAAGCGTGTCTGGGATTATTGCACCAGCGCTAGTGAAAAAATAAAAAATTGTAAAGCTAGCTTAGATGTTAAGTCGTTACAAGGTGATGATAAAAAAATCTATCAGCGTCTTCATCAAACTATATACAAATTTAATGGCGATATAGAAAAGGATTTTCATTTTAATACTGCAGTTTCTGCTATTATGGAATTTTATAATGACTTAAAAAATGTCAGCTTAAGTAATGTTATGCTTCGACAAGTAGTGGAAATTAGCTTGCAGTTGTTATCTCCTATGGTTCCGCATATAGCCGAAGAATTATGGCAAATTATAGGTCATCAAGATTCTATTTTTAATTCAACTTGGCCGATTGCTGATGAATCAGCTATGATTGCCGATGAAGTAGAAATTGTATTGCAAATCAACGGTAAGGTCCGAGGCCGTATTAATGTGAGTCCAAGTTTAGATAAATCGGCAATGGAACAAGTTGCTCGATCTCACGAACGTGTGCAAGAATTTATTACAGGTAAAAATATTATTAAAGTGATAGCTGTGCCAGGTAAGTTGGTAAATATAGTGGTGAAGGGATAATCATGAAAAAGGTGTTTTTGGTGATATTTTTAACTGGCTTAGCAATGGTTTCAGTTAAAGCATTAGATGCAGAAGTATCAACCTCGGTCGTTAAGGCAACAGGTGGTAATTCTATGCAGGCCATTTTAGAAGATGTTGAAATTAGAGTATTATTAGAGGATTTATCCCGTCGCTTAAAACGCCCCTTAGTTTATAGTCCAAAAGTTATTAAAAAAAGTACAGCAAAAGTTTTTATTCCGCGCAATGTTAGTGTCGGTGGAGATGATTATATAGATCTAGTGAATACATTATTAGAAATAGAAAATATCGCTATTGTAGTTACTCCAAAAATGATAAGAGTAGTCACTTTGCGTGATGCGGCTAAAACGCCTCGTAATATAGATCCTGCTGGCAAGAGTGAAGACACTGTTATTACTAAGGTTTATCGTTTAAAACATGTTAGCGCTAGTCATATACTGACACCTTTAAAATCCATTTTAACTAAAAATTTTACACCCGTTCCTATACCTACACAAAATATGGTTATGATTAGTGATATAGCTAGTAATATGAAATTAGTTGATCATGTTATTGAAATGTTAGATCAGCCACCAGAAGACATGGAAGTTGAAACTGTGCAATTGTTGTATTCGGATCCTAAAGATGTTTTTAATTCACTATCTAAATTTTTAGCTCAAAGTCAACGAATACAGGCTAAAATAGCAGGTAGTGTGCCTCCTATGGTAGTGCCAGAACCTCGCACAAATTCAATGTTAATTGCGGGTACACAATTGGATAGAAAGCGCATTAAAGAAATTATTGCTAAGTTGGATCGCCAAACACCAGACGGTCATAATACTATTCATTACTATAAAGTTAAAAATGGTAAAGCGGAGGATTTGGCTAAGGTGTTAGAGTCTTTGTTCTCTAAAAAACAAAAGGTATCAGGTACAAAAAAAGTTGCATCGGTTTTAAATGAAGGTGCGCCCGCAATAGTACCCGTTGTCGATCAAAATGCCTTAATTATTATTGCTGATCCAACTAGCTATGAAGAACTTTTAAATATTTTAGTGCAAATGGACGTGATTAGACCTCAGGTATTAATTGAGGCAACCATTGTTGAAATGACTTTAGATAAGGCCGAGGCTTTTGGTATTGATTGGGCAACCGTTAAGTTGCCAGGATTGGGTCAAACTGTTGGTTTTGCGGGAACTGGTTTTGGTTTGGGTGCAGGTTCTTCAGCAAATAATGTGGCTGCGGCAGTGGCATCAGGTAAAAGTGGTTTGATAGGTGGCATTGTTAAAAATACAGTTGATACTGATGGTAAAGAAATTGACTTAGTGCCTTTGGTAATACAAGCGTCTAAGGATGACAATGATGTTGATTTGTTAGCTGTTCCAAAATTAATGACCAATGATAACGAAGAAGCCAGTATCGATATCATAGATAAACTACCATATAACCAACAAAATTATTCTAGCGATGGCAATCCTACTTCTTTAACTTTTGGTGGTTATCAAGAAGCGGGTATTAAATTAAAAATTACTCCACATATATCTGAGGCAGACCATTTACGTTTAGAGATAGAACAGACTATAGACGCTTTCGCTCCATCAGAAATAGCATCGGCTATTGTGGATAGACCTCCGATTGTGTCTCGCCATGCTCAGGCAACTGTTACGGTTCCCGATCGTTCAACGGTAGTGCTAGGTGGTATGACTCGTAATGATGTTTCTTCTTCTGAAGCTAAAATACCAGGATTGTGGCGTATTCCATATTTAGGTAAATTATTTATGCATACTTCTCGCTCAGAGAAATCAGTTACCTTATATATGTTTATTAAACCTTATATTATGCGTAGTTTAGACCAAGCTGTAGAAGCTACAGATAATATTAAAATAGATGTGGATGAACGCCGTAAAAAATTTAGACAAGGTGAATAATTGATGTTAACTAAGAAAATAGTTAATATTTTAATAGAGCGAGGCTTGTTAAATGATAAGCAAATAGTGGATTTACAAAATAAAGCTAATACTTCGTCTCAGTCTTTTTTAAACTGTTTAAAGCAATCTGAAATTGTGGCAGAGGCTGATTTTTTGCAAATTCAGGCAGAAGTTTTGCACTTGCGTTACTGCCATAATTTAGAAGATAAAGAAGTTCCAGAAGAATTTATCAATAATATTTCATTGGAGTTTTGTCGCAATAATCAATTAATTGCTATCGATATAGAAGATGGCGTTTTTTATATTGCAACAGCTGATCCTACAAATTTTTATGCGCTAGATGATTTGGCGGGTATGTTAGATTCTCAAGTGCAAGAGGTTATAGCATCTAGTCATCATATTAAGCGTTTAATTGATAAAGCCTATCATGCCACAGCAGATACTTTGGGAGCTTTAGATGATTTAAGCAACGAAGACACATCAGATTTGCATTTTGGCATAGAAGAAAGTGAAGATTTATTAGACGTTGCCAATCGCGCACCAGTGATTAAGTTTGTTAATTCAATTTTTACAAATGCCTTACAAAAGCGCGCTAGTGATATTCATTTTCAGCCAAAAACTGATGGTATGCGTGTGCGGTTTAGGGTAGATGGTGTCTTATATGATTACATTGAAATACCTAAAGAAAATCAAGAGGCTGTCATATCGCGCTTAAAGGTAATGAGCCGTTTGGATATCGCCGAAAAACGTTCCACCCAAGATGGTAGAACATCATTGAGGTTTTCAGATAGGGAAATTGATGTGCGTGTATCTATTATTCCTACTGTGTATGGTGAGCAAGTGGTTATGCGTTTGTTAGATAAGGAAGGCCGTTTATACAGTTTGGAAAAATTAGGTTTAAATAGTGACGATGAAGTTAAAATGCGTGAGTTAATTAAAAATACTCATGGCATAGTTTTAACTACAGGGCCAACAGGTAGTGGTAAAACAACTACGCTGTATGCTTCTTTGATGCAGATAGATAGTGATCGCAAAAATATTATAACTATAGAAGATCCCATAGAATACCAATTAGCTGGTATTAGCCAAATTCAGGTTGAGCCTAAAAAAAATGTAACTTTTGCTACGGGGTTGCGCTCGGTTTTACGTCAAGATCCAGACGTGTTAATGGTTGGAGAAATACGTGATTTTGAAACAGCAACTAATGCTATTCAATCGGCCTTAACAGGACATTTGGTGTTTTCTACCTTGCATACAAACGATTCTGCTGGAGCTATGACACGTATGATGGATTTGGGTATAGAGCCTTATTTGGTAAGCTCTTCAGTCATAGGCGTAATTGCCCAGCGTTTAATTCGTAAAATTTGCCCGCATTGTAAAGAGGCAATAGTGCCAGAAGAAGAAAGCCTTCGCGAGATAGGTTTGACTATGGAAGATTTGCCTGATGGTAAAGTATATTATGGTAAAGGTTGTGAAGAATGTATGCATTCAGGGTATTATGATCGCATTGGTATTTATGAGATTATTATGATGAATCACGAAATAGAACAATTAGTTTTGCAACGTTGTGAGGCATCTGCTATTAAGCGTTTAGCCATTAAAAATGGTATGCAAACTTTACGAATGAATGGTGCTAAAAAAGTAGTTGAGGGTATTAGTACCATTGAAGAAGTTTTAATGGTGACTCAACGTGATGTTTAAAAATAATTGAGCCATCGGTAGTCGTTAATGCCAGTTTATCAATATCAAGCTTATGATGACAAGGGTAATTTGGTCAGTGGTGTTATCGAAAGCGAAACAGACCGTAGAGCTCGACAAGATTTATCTAAAAATGGTTTATTAATAAAAAGTTTAATTCAAGCTAAAAAAAATGTTAATAAATCAGGTGCAATAAATATTCAATTACCTAAATTTTTACGGGCAAAAAAACAATCTGAACGAATAACTTCGTTTACACGTCAGTTGGCAACTCTTTTATCTAGCGGTGTAGCCTTAACTGACGCTATTGATTTATTAGTACGTCAAATGCCTGATATTCAAATGGAAAAAGATTTACGTGAACTAACCCAAGATATCAAATCTGGTTCTAGTTTTGCCGAGGCATTGGAGCATCGCGAGGGTGCGTTTTCGCCATTATATATAAATATGGTGCGTGCTGGAGAATCTAGTGGAACATTGGATAAAATTTTAATACGTCTTTCACAATATTTGCATCAACGCCGTGCCGTTCAATCTAAAGTTAGTGCGGCTTTTGCTTATCCAGGATTTATTATTATGGTGGCATTTGCCATGGTGATATTTATGTTGATCGTGCCAGTGCCTCAGATGCGTGATATTTTAATTGATATGGGGCGAGAGTTGCCTTTGCCAACAAAAATTGTTTTGGGCATAAGTGATTTCGCAGTGAATTGGTGGCCATTGATTATTGTTGTTGGCGGTTGTTGCATTACTTTGATAGCAAAATTAAAACAAAAACCAAAATACATACGTTGGTGGGATGAAAAACGTTTTGCAATACCTGTTATTGGCGCGGTGATGCAACGTTCTTTATTGAGTAGATTTACAACAACATTTTCTACTTTATTATGTAGTGGTATACCCGCAATGGAGGCTTTAAGTATTGTTTCAAGGGTGATGGACAATAGTTTTGTGGCTGAGCAAATATCTAATGCTCAAAAAATGGTTGGAGATGGCAGTGAGTTATCTCAGGCATTTGAACGTCAAAAGTTTTTTCCGCCAATGATTACTTTTATGATGAGTGTAGGTGAAAAATCGGGCAATCTCCCAGAGCTATTAGAAGATATGGGCACGGATATAGAAGAAGAGCTAGAAATAGACATTCAAAAAATGGTTTCAGTTTTGGAGCCAATGATAATAGTAGCTGTTGCTGTAGTAGTGCTAATGATTATTATGTCAATATTATTGCCAATGCTAGAA
>JAMOSO010000030.1 GCA_027063065.1 Planctomycetota bacterium
ATACTGAAGATCTAAAATTAACATTTGATAGAGGAAATAATGCCTAGATTTCTTTTTACTGCCAAAACGGCATCTGGACGTAAACTTTCGAATATTGCCATTGCCGAAGATAAAGAAGGTATCAGAACGAGGGTTGAAGCTAAAGGACTTACTTTAGTAACAGCACGTGATATTAGTGGTACAAACTTATTTAATGCACCGCCAGCAGACAATGCAAAAGTATCGGATTTGGTTTTATTTACTCGTCAACTTGCCACAATGATTGGTGCAGGCATATCGCTTTTAGAAGCTTTAGAAATTTTAAAAGAACAAGCCGAACGTCCTGGTTTTATGGTTGCACTTGATGATATTATTGAAGATGTTCGCGGAGGCGCAGATTTATCTATCTCTCTAGGCAAGCACCCAAAAATATTTAAAGCTATTTATATTAATATGATAAAAGCTGGTGAAGCATCTGGACAATTAGAAGACATTTTAACCCGATTAGCAGAATATCAAGAAGCTGCTGAAGAATTAAAAAGTGAAATTAAATCTGCCATGACATACCCTGTAATTTCACTGTGTTTAGTTCTTGGCATAACTATATTTTTGATGGTTGGTATTGTACCAAAATTTAAAAGTATTTTTGATGGTTTAGGGGTCGAGTTGCCATTTGTTACTCAAATGATTTTAGATATATCATTATATATGCGTGATAATTTTATTCCTGGAGCTTTATTTTCAGGTATAGTATTTTTTACGTTATTTATGTTTGTAAAAAAAACATATATAGGTGCAAAAACTTGGGATTACATAATGTTAAAAGTGCCTATTTTTGGACCACTTTTTCAAAAAGTTGCTATTTCAAGATTTGCTAGGACATTTTCAACCTTACTCCAAAGTGGCGTACCAATATTGGGTGCGTTGGATATTGTTGGATCCACATCTGGCAATATACTTATTGAAGAGGTTGTAGTAAAAGCTAAAGATAGTATCAGACAAGGCTCGCCGTTAGAACGCCCTCTTTCAGAAAGTTGGGTATTCCCGCCGATGGTAGTTAGAATGGTAGGCATTGGTGAAAAATCTGGCGCGATGGAAACATTATTAAATAAAATATCAGAATTTTATGATCAACAAGTAAAGCACACTGTTGCTGCATTAACATCTTTAATTGAGCCTTTATTAATATCAATGATGGGTGGAATGGTTGGAACTATCGTGCTTGCAATATTTTTACCTATTTTCAAAATACAAGAAAGTTTACGTTAATATGCCAAAAACAGTTTTATTTCCCCTAGCGTGTGGCTTTGAAGAAAGCGAAGCTATCACTTGTATAGATATTTTACGCCGTGCCAAAATTGAAGTCTTACTAACTGGTATTGGCGGCCGCAAAATAGCTGGTTCACACGAATTAACTATAGACTGCGATTTTGAATTTGACCACTTAGAAGTAACTGCAAAAGAATTAGATGGCGTTATTCTACCTGGTGGTATCCCAGGCGTTCATAATTTAGCCAAATCACAGAAATTAATGAGCATTATTAATGAATGCAACAAACAAAAAAAACTTATTGCCGCAATATGTGCCGCACCCGCAATAGTGCTAATGAAAACTGATATGTTAGAATGTAAAAAAGTAACTGGTTACCCCTCTACTAAAGATGATTTTTGGGGAGCAGAATATTGCAATCAAACCACAGTTGTCTCAGATAATGTGATCACAAGCCAAGGACCTGGTACAGCAATTGAATTTGCACTAGAAATAATTGCATATCTTATAAACCGCAAAAAAGCGCAAGAAATAGCCAAACAATTAGTTTTTGTAGATTTTGAATAATCTAAAAATTTAATATGGCTTATGTTTTGTACTTTAATTATTAGTTGATACCATGACCTACGAACCTTCAGAAATTTCAATCATTGTTAAAAATAATATTGATAAATTACCCCCCTATGCCCCATTAATTACTGATTTGATTCATCCTAGATTTAGCGATTCAGAAGATAAATTTAGTGCCATTTTAAATTCTATTAAGATTTTACGAAAAAAAAAATCTGGTATAATAAGAAGAAGAATTGCAGAACATTATTTTAAATTAGAAGGAATTAACCCCCATAGAGAAATTGTAGAATTTTTTGGACGGTTAGGAGATAATTTTCCTAGTATAAATCAAACTATAACACTAGATGATTGGAAAAAATGTCGTAGTTTTGGCATTATAGCCCTTGCTAAAAACTTGATAAAAACTGGCTCTAAACATGGTATAGTACGCAAAGAATATTTTTATCCTAAATTACGCACACCAAAAGGGTATTTTTATTTGCAAAATAAATTTTTAAATATTGATAATATTTTTTTAACATTAAATACCGCAGATAATATAGCACTATGCACAAAAGATTTTTATACAAAAGTTGAAGAATTACTACATCAAAATATCAACGACTTAGTCATGCCATTATTAAATACTATGACGCATGATACAAAACTATATTGTATAAGAACTAATGATACTATATCTGAATCACTGTTTTTTAAATTAGTAATGATGAATCGCTTTGGAATGAGTTTTAACCGACGAGGCATTCCAACATTGCCAATATTTAACAAACACTTTTCGATTAATATGCGTATTAAAATTAAATTACCCCCTATTTATGACGACATTTATAACTATCCATCTGAAAATAATTTAAATAAATATTATACAAATATTTACCCAAAAATAGATTATCATAAACAAAATTTATTGTCGCATATTGAAAAAGTAGTCGAACGTAGCGAAGCTTTTTTAACTGAAAATTATACAACTATTGTAAATATTGGATTACAAAACAAACAAACCATTGAAAGCCTATCAGATTTAATACAAAGTATCCCCCGTGCATTAGTAGCTTTGTCATCTCAAAATCCATTAGAACTAAAAATAAATAATGATACGCCTATTTTAAATTTCAACCAAGAAGGTGTAATCAAAATGGTTCTTAGAAAATACAAGGGTTTTGACAATAACTTTGTAAGCAATATCAATCACCAAAAATTTACCAAACTATTAAAATTAGAAGGAATTAAATCTTTATTTCCTGAGGCAAGAGCGATTAAAAGATCTTTTGATTTTTTTGCTGGTCCTACAAATTCTGGAAAAACATACACGGCCTATGAAGAATTAGCAAAGGCTAAAAATGGCGTTTATTTAGCTCCTCTAAGACTAATGACATATGAAGGAAAATTAGAATTAGAAAAACGTGGAAAATTATCTAGTTTATATACAGGCGATGATAGAATAGTTGAACCTAACGCTTCGCATATATGCTGTACTGTAGAAATGGCTGATTTAAATCAACCAATCGAATGTGCTGTACTAGATGAAGTGCAGATGCTTAATGATGATTATCGAGGATTTGCATGGATAAATGTAATATTAGGATTGCCTGCAAAACGTATCATATTTACTGGATCAATGTTTGCCTATAATGCTTTAAAAATTATTATTGAAGATTATCTAAACGAAGAGTTAAATCTACGCGAATTTCACCGTTTTAATCAACTAAAAATGGATGAAAAACCTTGGAAGTTAAAAGAACTGCCTCCTCAGTCTGCAATTATTGCATTTTCACGAAAAGATGTTTTAGATATTAAAGGGCAATTACCTGGACCAGCATCAGTTATATATGGTAATCTTGCACCTGGTGCACGCGTACAACAAGCCTCTCTTTTTAAAGAAGGCAAAACAGATTACTTAGTATCTACAGATGCAATTGGAATGGGATTAAACTTGCCAATTAAACGTATAGTGTTTTCTAAACATTTTAAACATATCGCTCGCAGTAGACAAAACTTAACTAGCCAAGAAATACAGCAAATTGCAGGGCGAGCTGGACGCTATAAACACGAGCCTTTTGGGTATATTGGGGCTCTAACCGAACAATCCATGCGTTATATTGAAAAAAATTTGCATATTGAAATTCCAAACTGCACTGCCCCATTTAATTTTGGTCCTAATTGGACGTTAATAGAATCAACGGCAGAAAAGCTAGAAACTAACTCAGTATTTGATATCTTGTCTGCATTTAAAGGACTTACATTAAAAGAAAGTCGCAAATATTTTAAATTTCATGTAACTGATGGACAATTAGCATTGGCGCAACGTGCTGATCAGGTTGAAAATATCGATCTTTTAACTAAATGGCTAATCACATGCTTACCAGCAGATATTAAACGCAGTGAGCAAATGGAATTTTTAGAGAATTATACGTTCTGTGCCTTATCAAAATCAATGCCTGTTAAAGTATTTTCAGAAAACGTAGAAATACCCAAACAATACGATAGTGATAATTATATGTTATTTATTGGGCCTAGAATGGGAGTATTACATGAAACTAGTGATAACGCCGATATATTATTTAAAGCAGAAAAAACAATTAAACAATTAGAAATATATAAATGGTTGTCTTATAGGCGTTCAATTTTATTTCCTGATTATGAAGTCGCTTCTGATATGATTCACTGGCTAAATACTTTTATATCTTCATCACTTGAAAAATATAGTCATATAAAAACTATTAGCACTACTTATTCAACCTGAGAAGCACTACATACTTTTGTGCGATAAGTTCTGATCATATCTTGCTTCAGCGGTATTAATAAATTAGTGACAATATTAATAAATTGTAACTTGTACAGTTTTTAAAGCGTTTAATAAAGTATGAACTATTAGGTAATTATCTCGTATAAAATTATATGCATTATTATTATTTTATAAAATACAACCTTAATCTATCAAAAACTGTATAATCAACTTTTACATATACCGTTAACCATTAATATCATTACTTTAGGACATATGCACATTATGCATAAGAAACTTGCGACATTAATCTATCTAATAATTTTAATTATTTGCGCTCCAAATAAAAGCATGGCAATAACCTTACAAAAATGCATAAAATTGGGTATGGCACAAAATTTAACCTTACAACAAGAACGAATAAATCATAATATATCTAAAAATAATCTTAAGCAAAAACAGGCACAAACCTTTGGCTCACTTAGCACAATAGGTAGTTATTATCATTACAATATGCCTCGAACATTGGTGCCAATGACACCTGCTGGTATGTCAAAAGACGTTGCAACCACAACAAATTTATCAATGGTAGGTTTAAAATATACACTGCCACTTTTTACAGGCTTTGCACATACTTCCAATATTGTACTGGCAGAATTACAACAAAAAATAAATGAAACCAAAATAAATCTAAGCGTTCAGCAGATTGTATATAATATAAAAAATTTATATTTACAGTCACTTTCATTACAACATCAATTAAGCGCTCAAAAAAAATATACACAGTCATTAAATAAATTATACGAACAAATTGACTTAGGCGTGAAAATAGGCAAGAATGCTAAAGTAGATTTATTAAAAATAACATCTGAATTAGAACAATCCAAGGCAACACAAACTCAAATATTAAATTCAAATCAAATTGTAAAAGCCACTTTAGCAAACTTAATAGATATACCTAAAATTGATAAAATAAATGATATCGATATAAATATAAAACCAATTAATTTAAAATTAAATAAAAGTTTAAATCCAGATATAAAATTACTACAAATCTATAAACAAGCTGATTTAGCCATTTTAAGTGACAACCAAATAATCAACCGGAACAAATCCAAATTATATCCACAAATTTCATTTGATGCGATATATGGACAAAATTTTGGACCCAACGATAGCACAAATGCTGTGCCGAATACTTGGAACCATACAGAAACATGGCAAGTTGGAATAAATCTAAAATGGGATATATTTGACTTTGGTAAAAATAAAGCAGATATAAAACAAGCTGAATTGCACAAACGACAAAGCCTGCTAAAAAAACTACAAATAGAAAAAGATTTAAAATTAAATATTTATACTGCAATTCGTAATATTAATACTGCTATTGCTAATTATAATAGTGCAAAAACAGAGTATGACTTAACAAATAAAACCCAAAATATAGAACTAATTAAATATCGGTATAACGCTATTAATTTAAATGATTTATTACAGGCAAAAGCAAAAAATCAAATTGCTAAAAGTAAAATCATCTCTTCAAAATATACTTATCAAGATAATTTATACTATTTAGATTATTTATTAGAAAAAGGAACAGATAAATGAAAAAATATATCTTAGCAATAGGCATAATATTTTGTATTATTGTAGCTATACTACTCGTACAAAAACGTAAAAATTCAGTAACAAATACTCCTACCCCCAAACAACCAACCATAAGAATTAAAATTATAAATCCAAAAGAAAAAATTATTAAAAAATTTGAGCCTTTCTTAGCTAAAGTTGAAGCTTATAACACAGCAAATATAGCCTCAAAATTTACTGCTAATATAAATAAGATTAAAGTAAAAGAAGGTGAACACGTCAAAAAGGGTCAATCAATAGTAGCCATTGATGACACAGAAATATCAACATCATTACACTCGCTATACTCGCAAATACGATCAGCTGTTAAACAAAAAACATTTGCTAACAACCAATATAAACGAAATAAAATTTTATATAATGCCGGTGGCTTATCTAAAGAGAAATTAGATGCCTCTGAAATAATTCTTGCACAATCTGATGCGTCAATAATAGAATTAAACCAAAAAAAAATATCATTGCTAAACCAATTAAAATATTTAAATATACGTGCCCCATTTGATGGCGTTGTAGGCACTATTTACATGCGTCAGGGTTCTTTATGCATACCTGGTAAGACAATTCTTACTATACACTCTAAATTACAAAAACTTACCTTTCAATTTGCCAATAATTACGCCCATATTTCTACTGGACAAGTAGTTACATTCAATAAAAATATTATTAGTAACGTTTCCAATATTTATGCTGATGCACAAAACAATTTATCTACTGCCGAAGTATTATTAAAAAATATAAACTTACCTTACAATAGTTTTGTTACTATAAATGTTTTAACAAAACAACTAAAAGGTATTGCTATTCCAATAAATGCGCTCTTACATAATAACCATCAAACTAGTGTGATGGTTTATAAAAACAATAAATTTATCAGACAAGATGTAACACCTCTAATTAGTAACAATCAATTTGTTATTACTAAGCATAACTTAAAATGGCCTGTTGCATGTGCTAATGAATCAAAACTAGCCAGATTGCCTTATTACGATACTATTGAAATATTTAAAGGTAATAACAATGAATAAATCTTGGGTTGAAAAATTATTATCTAGACCTTATTTTATTTATTCTTTTTTAACCCTGTTCTCAATACTAGGTTTAATTGGTTATCAAAATATAAATCGTAAATTATTTCCAGAATCAAATTATCCAGAAATAGCGGTAGTTTTGGTACAACCTAGCTCATCAGCTCAAACAATTGCCTCCACCATTGCAGTGCCAGTAGAAGAAGAATTGTATACATTAGATTCCATACGCAGAGTATATTCTACAACAATAGACGAAGTATGTGTGGTACATGCTGAATTTGAATATACTAAAAATTTAGAATTAGCCGCAAGTGATGTTAGCACTGCTTTAGAAAAAATAAAATCAAATCTACCAGCCGACATGAAAGCGCCTCAAATACATAAAATATCTGCCACTACCGCTCCCATAATTACAATAGCAATTAGTAGTCCCAAGCAAAAACAATCTTTAGAAGATATAAGATTACTCGCTGATAATATTATTAAACCTAAAATGCTCACTATTTCAGGCGTTGCAAATATTGATGTATTTGGAGGATTTAAAAAAGAAATTCAAATTATTATAGATAAACACAAACTAGATTTATACGGATTAAGCTTACAACAAATATTAAAAACTATTCAATCTAACAATAAAGATTATGCGATAGGCTATATAAGCAATCAATCCAGTCGCTATTTATTAAAATCAGCTCAAAGAAATCAAAATATACAAGGCCTAAAAGCATTGCAAATTACTCATAATTTAAAGTTAGAAGATATAGCAGAAATATCATTTAAACACTATGAAAATACTGCAGAATATTATGGCAACGGTAAACCAGCTATTGCTATTGCAATACAAAGAGGGGCTGATTCTGATGTGGTAAAAACTATTAATCATATAGAAAAAGAACTACACCTTTTACAATCTACCTACCATAATTTAAATTTTGAAATCACTGACACACAAAAAGATACCATAGAACAATCAACAAATAATATGTTTGATTCATTAAGAGATGCTATTCTTATGTCAACATTTGTTGTTTTTATATTTCTGGCAAGCTTTAGGCAAGTACTAGTGGTATTGATAACTATCCCTTTAGTTTATGCCACAACAATAGCCTTAATGTGGTTAGTTGGCATAGAGTTTAACGTTGTAACTTTAACAGGCATAATATTAGCATTGGGTTTATTATTAGATGATGCCGTTGTTGTAATGGAAAATATAGAAAGGCATTACTGTGAACTGGGGTCTAATATAAATAAGGCTGTATTAAACGGCACAAAAGAAATTATGTTCGCAGACTTTTCAGGTACTATTACTACTATGATTGCATTAGCACCTATTTTATTTGTTGGCGGATACCCACAAACAGTCTTTAGACCTTTAACAACAACCTTACTATTAGCACTAACTGCTTCTTATATTATTTCTATTTCTGCTGTGCCACTAATCTCATTAAAATTATTAACCATAAAACACCCTATAATTTTAAAATCAGAAGCCTTCTTTAACAAACTCTCAAACACAGGTAATGAATATATTCAATCTTTTTTTGCAACAGCAGTACGCAATGCAATAGAAAAGAAAGCTATAGCCATCGTATATTTTGTAAGTTTGCTGATTTTATTTATAATTAGTATACGTATAGTTATGCCATTAATTGGACGTGAATTAATGCCTCCAATGGATACTGGCGGCATAAAAATTAATATCACTACTGAGCCAAATTTACCAATAACAAAAAGTCAAATAATTTTAAAACAAGTGCATAAAATACTACAACAAGAAAATAAACTAGATTACCTATCTTCATCAATAGGAAGTGAAGCTGGTGTCTTAAGTATAGGGAGTGGCGCTGGAACAGACCATATATCAATTATTGCCACTTATGTAAATAGATATAAAAGAAAAGAAACTATATGGGAGATTGCAAGACATTTAAGACCGCTAATTTCTAAGATAGAACATATCAAACGCTTCGAAGTTATTGATTATGGCGCAACAGCAATGGCAAGTATTAGGGCTAATGTTGATGTAATGTTACAAAGTACTAATTTTGATGACTTAATCATTGCAGGCACTCAAGTTAAAAAAGCCCTATTTAAAACCAAGGGCATAGTCTCAGTTTCACAAACTTGGGATAAAGATAAAACTGTATACAATCTTAATGTTAATCATAAACAAGCATTACATTATGGATTAAACGATCAAGACATTACAAATCAATTAAAAACTGTTTTACAAGGCTCTTTAATAAGTACATTTCCATCAAACAATAGTAATGATTTTAAAATAAGAATCTGGTTACCATTAAAACAAAGAGATACAATTTCTACCTTGCAAACATTACTAATAGACACCCCTAATGGCAATAAAATACCACTTGCAAGTGTGGCAAATATTGAACGCAAATTAGAACCAGATACTATTAAGCGTGAAGGATTATTTTATACGTTAAATATATATGGATTTCGAGAAAAATCTGCAATTTCTCATATTATGAATGAATTTGAAACGCATTTAAAAGATATTAATTTACCGCCAAGTGTAAAATTAACACAAATGGGTGATTTAAAAGAATTTAAAAACTCAGCTGGCAGAATGGCAAGTGCAATTGGATTTGCTGTCGTTTTAATATTTTTTACATTAATAACATTTTTTGATTCCATCAAAATATCATTGATGATTATTTTATCAATTCCACTCACAATAATTGGAGCTGCTTGGACACTATTAGCGCTTAATTACCATATATCAATGCCTGCGATGATGGGCTTCATCTTACTATCGGGTGTAATCGTCAATAATGCTATTTTATTAATACATTTTGCTCAAGAAAAAATAACTGATGGTATGAGTAGATATGATGCAATGTTAGAAAGTATCAGGATTCGTACCAGACCTGTTTTAATGACCGCATTTTCTGTGGCAGCTGGTATGTTACCCGTTGCTTTAGGATCTGCAATAGGACTTGAAAGACTAGCTCCATTGGGAGCAGTTGCAATAGGTGGTTTACTAATTGGTACTTTTTTGACACTAATTTTTATTCCTTTAGTTTTTATATGGTTAGTAAAAAAATAAGCATCTTATTTAAAGTCATCACAGTATGTATAACGCTAACCCACCTGATTTTTAGTTAACAACAAAAAATCAGGTGGGTTAATTTATGATAGCTTTTCGTATCTAGAATTTTTTATAATAATTTTTTCATTCTTTTAGGCAATACCATATTACTTTTGATTTTATTTATGAACTATAACCATTATTAGACAATGCCAATTATACCCTACCTGTACCTATTTTTATTACCATATATAAAAAGAATCTCTATATATACTTCCATTTCAAAACTCGATGTAATATTATAATGCGATAAACTAAATAATGCTTATTATGTAAATGCCGTTACGCTACCATTAACTTCAAGATTATACAATATTTAAATAAGTCATTTCATTTGAAATATATAATTCAAAAAACACCACAACAAAAATTAAATTATCAGCAAAATTAGATCGAGTAAATAATTTAAAAGACGTCATAGAAGGTATTGATTTTGTATTACAACACAAAATAATACAATAGCAGTAAGCAAACCAATTA
>JAMOSO010000031.1 GCA_027063065.1 Planctomycetota bacterium
AATGCAAGGTGCGATAGAGTTAGCCTCACATCATAAGTTAAGCTTAAAACCTCAGTTTTATTTACTGATAAAAGCAGCGACAACTATTGAAGGATTAGGACGTAAATTAGATCCTGATTTTGATATTATCAAACATTCTCAGCCTTTTATTACTAGTGTTTTATTAAAAAAGTATGCTCCTAAGCGCATTTTAAGTGAGTTGGTAGATACAGGTTCTGAAATTGCCCATTTGTTACATGATATACCCTCTAGTCTACAAGATGTGCTTACATTAACTCGCAGTGGCAAAATTAAAATAGAATTTGAACATTCGGGATTGGATCCACTATATGCTCATTTAGAGCAAATAACTAATCGTATTGCCTTTGCTATAGTTTTAGGAGCGTTAATTGTTGGTACTTCTTTGGTTATTTTAGCAAATATTCCACCATTATGGCGAGATATTCCAATTATTGGACTAGCTGGTTTTTTGTTGTCAGGCATAATGGGGTTTTGGTTGCTCATTTCAATGTTGCGTCACGGTAAAATGTAACTTTAGATATTAATTTGTCTTGCAAAAAAAGGGGGTATCATTACCCTAATGTCTATGTCTGAATGTTCATATTGTCACGGTAAGAAAACTTTAACCTATAAAGGTATAATCGGTTGGTATTTGTTTTCTGATCGCTTATTTGTCTTTAGTTTTGTTACGGGCTTACTGATGATGATATTAGGTAAATTTGGCTTATTTCAGGAATGGTGGGGATGGTTACTTATGTTGGTAGCTTTTTTATTTCCTATAGGTTGGGGACATTTTAAAATTTTTCTTTTGCCAGTGATGTTATTGGCACATGCTTTGGCAGGTGTGGATATTACTTGTCGCAAATGTAACCCCAATAGTTTTTTTACTCAAGAAAATAAATCAAACGATTAGGATTGTTATGAATAAAATCGCAGTAAATGGTGCAGGTGGCAAGATGGGTCGCCTAATTATGGATGTTATTGACGAAAAAAGCAGTGCACAATTAGCGCAAGCTTTAGAGTGGGATCAGCACGCCATGATTGGTAAAGAAATTGTAGAAAATGCAATCTTATCGGCAGATTTAACTGAAGATGCAGATGTCTTGATTGATTTTTCTCAGCCCGCTGGTACTATGAAACGCTTGGCAGAATGTGTACAGTCTAAAACAGCTATGGTCATAGGTACAACAGGTTTAAGTGGCGAGCAAAACCAACAGGTTGAAAAGGCGTCAAAAATAATACCAATTTTATATTGCTCCAATACTTCTTTAGGGGTAAATCTTATTTTTAAGGTTGCAGCCCAAATTGCCAAATCCTTAGGTGAAGAATTTGATATTGAAATTATTGAGAAGCATCATCGTTTTAAAAAGGATTCGCCATCTGGAACAGCTCTTTCTATAGCAGAGTCTATTTGTAAAGCTACAGGGCGGTCTATTGAAAAAGATGTAGTCAATGGCCGTGAAGGTGTTGATACGCAACGTAAAAAAGGTGAGATTGGTATGCATGCAGTACGTTGCGGAGATATTGTTGGAGAACACACTACTATTTTTTGTAGCTTAGGTGAGCGTATTGAGTTGACAAGTAAGGTGCATACCCGCGAAACA
Source organism: Planctomycetota bacterium (assembly GCA_027063065.1). GTDB lineage: Bacteria > Planctomycetota > JAMOSO01 > JAMOSO01 > JAMOSO01 > JAMOSO01. Next base: position 1,605 of record JAMOSO010000031.1, read on the forward strand.
TTTGCTCGTGGTGCTGTAAGGGCGGCCGAATTTTTAGTTGGCAAGCCCGCAGGATTTTATAACATGGAAGATGTCTTGGGTTTATAGACGGTTAAGTTTTGTCTTTAGCAAAGATAGTTTGTCCTTTATGCTTTGGTACGAGTATTCATAAGTATCATAAAGAAAAACACCAGCAACATTATCTATGCGATACTTGTGCATTAGTGTTTGTTTCTAAAGATTGTCATTTGGATAATAAAAAAGAACGCGATATTTACTTGCTCCATGAAAACGACTTGCAAAATGATGGTTATGTATCAATGTTTAGGCGTGCCTTGGCTAAGATTTTGCCTTATATAGATAATAACAAAAATGCAAAAATATTAGATTATGGTTGTGGTTATGAGCCTGTATTACAGCAAATATTACAGATGGAAGGCTATAAGTGTGATGTTTATGACACGTATTTTTTTGCTAATATGCCAAATGGACCGTGGGATTTAATTATATCTACCGAGGTGTTTGAGCATTTTGCCAATCCTGCTCAAGAAATAGAAAATATCATTAAAAATCTTAACCCAAATGGTATCATTGGCATTATGACAAGTTTGCTGAGTGCTCAAATTGAATTTAGCAAGTGGTATTATATGCGTGATGAAACACATATAAGTTTTTATTCTTTAAAGTGTTTTAATTGGATAGCTAAAAGGTATGGGTTAAAGCTTTTATATTGTGATAATAAAAATATAACAGTATTAGGCAAAGCCTAAAAATATGTTATAATTTATTTATGCAAATATTCTTAGATTACTTACACAATTCAGGTTTAGACTTAGTTAATAATTGGCGTGCTATTTTAGAAGTTTTTATTTTAGCGTTGGGGTTGTATTCTATATTTGCTTTGATGAAAGGCACTAGGGGTGATGGTATTTTAAAAGGGTTGGGTTTAGTAGTAATCGGTTTAGTATTGGTGATGTTTTTAATTGCTCGTATGTTGGAGTTAAATTCAATAGTTTGGATTTTAGAAAAATTAATCGCTATGGAATTTATAATGTTGGTGATTATTTTTCAGCCAGAATTGCGTAGGATTTTCTTTAATATAGGTCAAAGCCCGTTATTTCAAAAATATATTCCTAGTCAATATCCAATTATTGAAGAAATCGTGCGTGCAGTGCATTCGCTGTCATCTAAAAAGACAGGTGTATTAATTGCGATTGAGCGTACTACAAGTTTAAAGACATATATTGAGGGCGGCACGAGCATTGATGCCGAGGTTACTCCTGCTTTAATTTGTACTATTGCATATAATGGAACACCATTACACGATGGCGCAATTATAATTCAAAATGATCGATTAACCGCTGCTGGTTGCTTATTACCATTGTCTACAAATCCTGAAATCGGCAAAAATTTAGGTACTCGGCATAGGGCGGCAGTTGGTTTAACAGAAGAAAGTGATGCTATAGTGGTGGTTGTTTCAGAAGAAACAGGAAAAATATCTGTATCTGTACGCGGTCATTTAACTCAGGGTTTAAATAAAGACAGTTTACGAAAAATTCTAATAGATTTAGGCGGACAGGCTGAGGGTGAATCTGATGAGTAAAGTGTTATATATATTGCGAACAATTTTTATTACTGATTTTGTGGCTAAAGTTATTTGTTTTGGCTTAGCATATTTAATTTGGAATTATGTTTCAGACCAATATTCAGAAACACGTCCCGGTGTAGTATTTCAATTAAATTTTGATACTGACGATGAAGTTACTGTACATAGTGATGTGCACCATATAACTGCCACTTTAAAGGGTAGTAGAGGTTCGGTTATGTCAGTAGTGTCTTCCCAGCCTTCTATCACATATAAAATGAAATTAAGTGTTGAGGATATGCGCAATGGGGCGACACGGCAAATTAAATTAACACGCGATGTTTTTAATTTGCCTCCAGATGTATATATATCAAATATCTCTCCACAGGAATTTACAGTTAATTTAGGCACAGAGCCTTACCGTTATATACCGGTAGAGGCGCATATTATTAATAGGGGGCAGGCTAAGTATCCGTTTGAAGTTAAAGTTTATCCAACTGAAGCACGAGTTTACGGTCCTGCCGAAACATTAAATTCAATCGATTCTGTACATACAGACCCTATTGATGTATCTGGTAGAGAGAAAGATTTTTCTAGGCATGTTAAAATTGCAGAGATACAGGCGTTACAATCGTTGCGAAGTGGTGAAAGAATTCGTGTCGATGTGCATTTTGTCAAGCCAATAACTAAACAAATAAATAACGATAATTCTACAAAAAAATAGGAGTAAAATGGCTCGTCAACTTTTTGGAACAGATGGCATTCGTGCCAAGGCTAATACGTATCCGCTTATTCCGTCTTTGGTAGTTCGCCTTGGAAAATCAATTGGGCAAATGATAGTAAATAATGCTTTGGGAGAAGGTTATAAAAGGGTAGTGATTGGCTATGATACTCGAATCAGCGGTCCGATGTTGGCTTCAGCGTTACAAGCTGGATTATTGGCACAGGGGATTGATGTTGATGTTTTAGGTGTTTGTACAACTCCGGGCGTGGCTTATTTGACTAGACATGACAATTATGATGTCGGTATTGTTATCAGTGCTAGTCATAATCCTTATCAAGATAATGGTATTAAGCTTTTTAATTACAACGGTATGAAGTTGCCAGATATCATTGAAGAAAAAATCGAATCTTTATTATTAGATGACGCCCCTTTTGCTTTACCAGAAACAACTGGGCGTTTGCGTCAGTCAGCCCATTTAATGAAAAATTATATCAAAGCAATTACGCAAGGAATGGATTTTCATAAATGGGATTTGCCAGTTTTAGTTGATTGTGCTAATGGTGCAGCCTCTGATTTATTTAAGCAAGTTTGTCACGCTTGTGGATTAAGTGTTGACTTTATGGGTGATAACCCAGATGGCGAAAATATAAATCTAAAATGTGGCTCAACATATTTAAAAACTTTATCAAAAAAAGTTATAGACGGTGGTTATGTTGTTGGTATAGCCTTTGATGGTGATGCCGATAGAGTGCTAATGGTTGATGAAAGTGGCAATGAAATAGATGGCGATTTCATTATGGCAATTTTAGCTCGTGATTTAAAAAGGCGTGGTCAGTTAAAAGGTAACGGGGTTGTAGGTACTGTTATGTCTAACTTAGGTTTAGAGGTTAGTTTAAAAGAAGCTGGCATAGATTTATTGCGAGCATCAGTAGGTGATAAGTATGTGCTAGAAGATATGTTAAAAGATGGATATATATTAGGTGGCGAAAAATCAGGGCATATTATTAATTTACTTAAAGGTACTACAGGAGATGGTATGTTAAGTGCTTTAATGGTTTTACGTGTTATGGATGAGCAATCTCAAAGTTTAAAAGAGTTGGCTAGTTGTATGAGTGAATCACCGCAAATTTTAATTAATGTACCTGTCAAAGAACGTATACCTTTTGATGATATTGCAGGCTTTAAAGATTGTCGTTTACATAGCGAAAATTTATTAGGAGAAACTGGACGATTGGTTTTGCGTTATTCTGGCACAGAGGCGTTAGGGCGTGTAATGGTAGAGGGCTTTGATCAAACTCTTGTTAAACAATGTGCTAATGATATGGCAAATATTATTAGACAAGAAATAGGGGTGTGATTTCGGCAATTGTTTTTTGCTTTTTTTATGCATAAGTCAGGTTAATATAAATGCAGTAGCTTTAGGGAAAATATTATGTTTGCTAAAATTAATATAGATCCGGATGGAATGGAAGCAAGTTTAAGCTTTGCATTTGACGATGGTATTACTTTAACATTGGACGCAATTAAAATAGCTTTAAATGATGCGGGGGTTTGCTTTGGTATTAATGAGGATACAATTAATCAAGCTATTTTAGATGCAGAGTCGTTAGATGATAGCGATTTAGATAAAACTGATTTAGCGTCCAAAAAAGCTAATTTAAAGCAAACCTCTTATATTGTTGCGATGGCTAAAAAGCCAGTTGCTGGTAAACCCGGAACAATAGACTATAAAGTTGATACTAATCGACACTATAAGGTTGATATTAAGAGTGATAAGGTTGACTATCGTGAACAGATGCAAGTGGAATCTGTTAAAAATGGTCAGGTTTTAGCGGAAATTATTCTTCCAACAGAGGGTATAGATGGTATGTCTATTATGGGACAAGCATTGCCAGCCAGAGATGGGAAGCCTGCTCAAATTAAGTGTGGTAAAAATGTGGAATTAATGGGGGATAATATTGTTGCGACTTCTGATGGTATAGTCAGTAAATTAGGCGATATTATATCTGTTTCGCCAGTGTATGAGGTTTCTGGTGCATTGGATATGAAGGTGGGTAATATAGATTTTAACGGCGCAGTTGTTATTAATGGCGATGTTGGTGATGAGTTTAGCATTAAAGCTGGGGGAGATATCCATATTGCTGGAGTTGTAGGTAAGTCTAATATAATTTCTCAGGGCAATGTAGTGATTAATGGTGGTTTTAATGGCAAAGAAAAAGGTGTTATCATAGCAAATGGTGATGTAGATATTAAATATGTGAATCATGGTAATATCAGATCAAAAGGGAATGTAGTTGTAAAAAAAGAAATTAACAATTCAAACGTCTTTTGTTTGGGTGAAATAGAAATATCTAGAGGCTCCATTTTAGGTGGAACTGTTATGGCTTTACAAGGTGTTAAGGTGGCTCATTTAGGTTCTGAAATGGGCGTGAAAACCACGGTTATTGTAGGTACTCATTATGAGTTGTTTGCCTTAGAAGAAAAACTAATGGGTTTAAATCAGATATTTGCAGAAATCGAAAAAAAAATAGACCCTTATGTTGGCAATTCATCAAAATTTAAAGCTTTGCCCGACAATAAAAAAATGGAAATCAAAAAGTTGCGAGAGTTATGCTTAGAAACTCGTATCAAATTTTTAGATATAGAAGCTAAGATGTTGCCATTAATAGAGGATGCTAAGCACGGTACGGCAGAGGCTATTATTGAAAAAACTATTTATCCAGATGTAACATTGCGCAGTAAGCATTGTTTTAGGTTATTTAATGAAATATTGTTAGGACCTTTAAAAGCTGTCGAAGATATAGAAAATTCAACTATGCATATTGGTCAGGTAAATTAATGAATACAAAACACTATAAAATAGATGATATAGATGCAATTATTAAAAATTTTGCAACTTTTATGCATGATGGTAAACCTCATTTTTTAGTAGTGGATGATTCTGGTGTTAACCGCAAAATGATGGTGCGCGTTTTAAAAGAATTAAATTACCTTGATATTACTGAAGGTAAGGATGGTGTAGAATGTATTGCGCTTTTAAATGATTTGATGAATAAAGATGTGATTATTTTATTAGACTTAAATATGCCTAGAATGGATGGTTTGCAGTGTTTAAAGCAAATAAAATCAAAAGAAGATACTAAACATATTCCAGTGATCATAGTGAGTACAAATACGTCTCGTGAAAAAATAGTATCATCAGTAGAATTAGGCGCCGAGGCTTATGTGGTTAAACCATTTACTGCTGCTCAAATATCAGAGAAAATAGAACAAATATTAGATAAATAAATACAATTTGGTCAGTAAATAGTATTTTGTCTAAAAATTTTAAAAAAATGTTAATAGTTGGTGTTTTCGTGTATAAAGTCTTTGACAGGAGGGGCTGTTAGATTACAATTCTGGAATGAATGAAAACACTAATATAATAGAATTTGCCATGGATGGTAATGTTTGTTATCTAAAAACATCACCATCTTGTACACATATAGTGGCGCCAGATTTAACGGCTTTTGTCGAAAATTTATGCAATAACCATAGTTGTTTAGATATCCGTTTTTTGTTGACGCAAACAGAATATATGGACTCGACAATTATGGGGACTTTGTTAAGTCTTTATCAGCAATGTCAGGAAAGTGAAGGTGCTACTTTTAAATTAATTAATCCTTCTAAAAAAGCAATGGGTCATTTAACTACAATGGGTTTACATATTGTTTTAGAGATAGAGGAAAATGTTGAAATCCCCGATAATTTAGAATTTGGTATTATTGATGGTAGTATGATATCAACAATATCTCGTGAAGCTTTTGTGTTAAAAGCCCATGAGAAATTAAGTGATATTAACGATGAAAATAAAAAACAATTTAAACTTCTTATTGATTCTTTAACAGCAGATATTAAACGTAAAGAAAAATCATAGGGGCATGTATGGGGTTTTTACTTGATTTGTATAATGTATTTGTCAAAAGTCTTTTGGGTGAAAGTGAGCAGGAAAAAGAATATCGCCATATATTAGATGATTCTAAAAAATTGTATGACTTAGGTTGGCAGTATGGTAAAAAAGAAGATTTAAAAGAGGCGTCAAAATTAGCAGAACGTCTTTTAGATGATAATGCCCCTAGTGCAAATCATGTATTTAAAAAATATCGTTTGCTGGCTATGATTAATATCAAGCAAGTTGCTTTGGTATTAAAAAATTATAAGCTTGCAATGAAAAACTATATCGAGCATTTGCAAAATTTAAATACTTATGATGTAGCAAAATTAGAATCTGATTTGGAAAATATTTCTCAACAAATGCAGGCGGTACGTAGTGAAATAGATAAGATATTAACTATGCCACAAAGTAGAAAGCATGATAATGAAATCACTGCTAAAGAAGCTATCTTTGAAGATTTACGTACTCAACAGCAGTCTTTATCAGATAAAATTAGGGAAATTACTAATTTAAATACTAAAATAGAACAGTTAAACATTGAGTTTAACAATGATATTGAGAAATATGCTCAAAAATTGATGAAATATTTTTCTGCGGCTAAAGAAGTAAGCGGTTTAAATTCGGAAGAAAAAGTTCGTCGAGATTTATTGCTAAAAAGTAATTGGACTGAGTTTAAGCAAATTCAATCTGATTTAGAAGCGACTCAGGCAGAGTATGCTAATATATTAAATGCTGGTGATGAAGAAGATTTAAATACAGATCAAGATGATACAGAAGAATCAATTACATCAGAGACAGACCTAGAATAACTTTATTACAAGTTGTTTTTAATCCATTTAACCGTGCGTTTAAGCCCTTCTTCGGTAGAGATTGTTACATTATAACCTAAATCTTGTTTGGCCATTGTTATATCAAAAAAATGGCTTTTAGATAATTGTAAAGCAATAAACCTGCTCATTGGAGGTTCTTTTTGTTTGTTAAAAAGTTTATAAATCCATTCAATTAACGCCCCAACAATGTATGCAGTTTTAAAACCTATTTTTGATTTTATGCTAGGTATATCCGATTGCTTAAATAGGTTATCAATCCAATCCCATAAATTTACCGGTTCACCTTGTGAAATAAAATATGCTTTACCTGCGCCAGACAAGCTAGTTTGCAAATTTTGCCAAGCTAAAATATGAGCATCGGCAGCGTTATCGACATATATTATATCTACTAGATTTTGACCATTGCCAACTTTTTTTAACTGTTTAGCTTTACCTTTGGCAACTAATCTAGGAATTAAATTTGTATCTTCTGGTCCCCAAATAAGATGTGGGCGTAAAGCGATGGTGTGTAATGTGTTAGAATTGGCATTAATTATTAATTGTTCAGCTTTTGCTTTAGTACTTGCATAATGGCATAAAAATTTATTTGGATATGGTAGTGTTTCGTTGCCGTTATATATATCTTTTTGATTAAAAATAACTGATGGGGTTGATGTATATATTAAATTTTTAATACCGTATTCTTTGCAAGCATTTATTATATTTTGTGTGCCTTTAATATTGATATTGGCATAACTGTCATAACTACCCCAAATACCCGTCTTAGATGCAACATGAAAAACAGCCTCCATTCCCTTTACCGCTTTTTTTACATCATTGTAATTTTGTAAATCTCCTATGATTTCTTCTACACCTAGTTCTTTCAGAGAGGTATAGCTATTGCGATTTAAAGAGCGTACATATATTTTTTGAGCAATTAATTTTTTGGTGATAGCTAATCCTAAAAAGCCACCAGCTCCTGTTACAAGTACTTTTTGATTTTGCATGTGTTATAAGATAGCCAGGCAAATGTTTTTATTTACCTGGCTAATAAAATTAACCGTCTAAACCTAGTTGTTTGATAATATTGGCAGTTTGTTGTGTACCGTCATTATCTAATGCTATACGTTGCAAATATTTTTGATTTTTAGCATCGATACTGGTAATTTCTAATACATTATCTTGCTTATTGACATTTGTGTGGATTTTAACAGCTTTTGTTTTTTTTGCAGATGCAAATTTTATAAACTCATCCTCACTAATTATAGATGATTTTATAAATTCTTCTCTATTTGCAGATACTTCTCTAAAGCGTGTAATTACAAAATCTTTATCTAGCACGCCAAGTAAATTTCCAGCCTTTGGCCCTGAAGAACGATTTAATAGTACACAATAAATAGCGTTAAAGGCATCATTTTGGTTGATAGGTGTTTGTCGACATAAATCAAATGCTAATGTTTGAATTTTTTCGTCTTCCCAATCATCACCAGTTAATTTTTCTAGTTCATTGGCAAATTGATTAAGAAAAAACTTTTGTGCTAGAGTTAATTGTTTGGCTTTTTCTGGCAATGATTTTTGTAAAATCATTTTCTCGTCTTCATCAGCTAGGTTTTCTACCCAAAATTTAGCAGAATCAATGCGTTGTTGTAGATGTTTTAGTTCTAAATCTGTCAATGGCGCACCTTTGCGTTTGGCCATTTCGGCTATAGCATCTAAATGTGGTAGCTGAGCGTATGTTGTTACTAATTGAAAATTACCGTCAAAATATGCTCCTTCTGGTTTTACTTCACATAGTTCCCACATTGCTTTAGCGTCGTTAGCTTGTGGTTTATCGCTGTAGGCAACCTGATGGGTGCGATCCATTTCATTAAAAATTTTAGTGATATTTTTTTCAGTAGGTTCAAAGTTGACAGGTCTATTTGGTAATGTTTTTAACATTAAATAACGTAATGTTTCTGGAGGCAGTAAATCTGCCATATCTCGCGCACTGACTCCAATACCTTTTGATGATGACATTTTAGCCCCACCAACCAAGAAAAATTCGTATGGGCAATTGATAGGAGGCTCTAAATTAAATAGATTTTTAAGCACTCCAGCACTGACGTCACGACTGCCACCTTTTGTGCTATGGTCTTTGCCAGCTCCTTCGATTGTTACAGGAAATTCTTTCCACTTAGCAATCCATTCTAATTTCCAAGGTAATTTACCACCACCGTTAAAGGGGCTTCGTTTTCCTTTATATCCACAGCCTGTTGCCCAGCTCACTAGGTTTTTTTCGCAAGAATAAGTTACTTCTTTACCGTCAAAATCAGTAACTAATACAGTGCCAACCCTACCGCAGTTTTCACAGATAGCTTGAAATGGTATCCAACTATCTGGTTTAACAGAACCACTGACATTTTTATATACTTCACGAATCATATCTGGATGGCTTAATATACGCTCTATAGCATCATTAAACTGTCCAGATCGATAAATATCACGCATATGATAGAAGGAACAATTTACGCCTAATTCTTTAAAGATATCAAAAAATTCTTTAATAAAATGATTTGCCATATCTGGAGCATCGCTACCTTTTGGGGCAGGAGTATTGCATAGTGGTACTCCTAAATATTTACTAAAGTGTTCGTCTTCACCAAAGGGTATTTCATCGACGGCATCATAATCGTCAACACCAAAACGGTACTCCACAGGTATGCCACGTTCTTTGCATGCTCTAAAAATAGCATCATGAATTAATACCCCTCTAAGAGCACCTACATGAACACGTCCAGAAGGTGTTTTAGAGTCATTAATAACATGAACACCACCACGGGGTTCTGTTTTGGCGGCAAGTTCAGCGATTTCTTCAGCCCAATTCATGGGTTATCTCCATATAGTATAATAATTTAAGTAAATAGTTTATTGTATAAAGTCAAAAAAAGGTTGCAACTTCTTTTGGTTTTAAATCAGGTTAATAATTTGTATTAATCAAATAAAGCTTTAGCTGCTTTTCCAGTTGATTCACAAAGGCAATTATTTTTTATAATCCATATTTCTACATGATGCGATATCTGAGCTGGTTTTAGACAAGTTTCACTGCCCATTGTTTCCATTTCAACCATGAAATTATCAGGACCTATATATGCTGCGACATTTGTGCTTAAAGGATATTTTTCTAAGCTTGAAAACTCTCTTTTTTTACCAAAACATATATTGCGATTTTTATCATTCATAACAATAATTCCAGCTGCACTTTGAACCATTCGTTTGTTTTCTTTGCCGTTAGGTTTGATTACCATAGCGTCTTCTTCAATCAGAAATTGATCGTCTTTAAAATGTTTTTGACCGTGTCCAGCCCATTCTTTAAAAAGTACAATAGTTGCTGTATCAAAACTACTATTGTCTCCTAGTGGAATAATATATTCAGTGTTATCACTGGGTATTGTACAAGTAAGCGCCCATGGGACTACGCCAAAAAGCAAATCACTATCGTTAATAGTAAAGCTGTCAACTTCTAAGCGATTTTCATTAGTTACGGTTACTTTTATGCCACGTCTTATTTTATTTGTCGATTCAGGCGCTCCAGTTAAAATAAAACCATTAGATAATATTTCGCAAGTGGCTGGATTATTATCCGTGTTATATGTCATTTCGCATTCATCAGCATTAATACCTGCGTGCCAACACCTATGACCACCGCGTAAATCCCAATCACCTCTAGTATATTTTTGAGGTTCCCATAAAAGTATGTTTTCACCATCGATAGTTTTTAAAGAACTAATACGAGGCCCGTAAGAATATACGCCTATGATGTGTAATTTATTTGTAGTGATTTCAACAGCGTCTAAACCATTCCATGTTATTTTTTGTATATTCATAATATTCCATTATTATCAAAAGCGCATGTTAAAGTAATATGCTAGTTAAAAAATCAGATGTGATTATATTTATAGATATTAGTTTTGTTGATGTATATTAATATATTTATTTTATATATTAATATAGTATAAGTATTTTACCTTGTTTATAAAATTAAAAGTGATGAAGTCTATGGTAGAAATTATTTAATGTTTTCTTTTTATATTGGCTTTACCTACTACGATTGCCTTTTGTTTTTCTTTTTTTCTAAAATCTTTTTCTACAAATATTTTTTTGCCAGTAAATGGGTTGATTTCTGTATAATACATTAATGTAGAGTATGTAGAAGGGGTAGGCGTAAATATCTGTACTTGTTCAGGAGATAAATTTAAATGCGAACTGGTATATTTTTTTAAATTACGCATTTCTGTTTCATTACAACCTGGATGCGCTGCTATCATATAATAGGTTAAAAACTGTTTTTTACCTATTTTCTTATTAATTGTATTAAATGAATTTACAAAATCTAATAATGAATTTTTATCAGGTTTACCCATTAATTTTAATACATTATCTTCTGAGTGTTCTGGAGCAATTTTTAATTGACCTGAAGTATGATATTGCACAATCTCTTCTAAAAAACGTTGACCATATTTTTTGTCATCAGCTACTAAATCATAGCGTATACCAGACGCAACAAAAACTTTTTTGATTGCTTTTAACTGACGTATTTTTCTTAAGAGTTTCAATTGTGGTAAATGATTTACTTTTAGACTTTTGCAAGTTATCGGCTCAGTACATCGTTTATCTTCGCAAGTTCCATATTGTATTTTTTTTTGACATTCATAATCATACATGTTGGCTGTGGGTCCACCAATATCATGTATATAGCCTTTAAAGCCTTTAGTTTTAGTTAGTTTTTTGGCTTCATTGATAATTGATTGCTCTGAGCGACTTTGAATAGTTTTACCTTGATGTACTGTAATGGCGCAAAAATTGCATTCTCCATAACAGCCTCTATGGGTTAAAATCGAAAATTTTATCGTGTCTATAGCTTTAACATAGCCAAGTTTTTTATAATATGGGTGAGTATCTAATTCAAATTCTAAATCAGATATTTTATCCATCTCTTTTTTGTTTAGATGCAATGCGGGAGGGTTTTGGATAAGATAGCGACTGTCTTGTTTTTGTGCTAATCCAAGAGCTGTTAGCGGATCCATATTATGATAAAAATTATCAAACATTTCTATAAAATCATATTTATTTGCAATACATTTTTCATAGCTATTGATTTCTAAATAATCTGTGGGTATTTTACGACTTAAATAGCATATACCTCGCACTTTTGTAGCATCTAAGTTTTGTTTTAAGGCATGGCTTAATTCTATAATGCTAGTTTCACCCATTCCGTAAACTAAATAATCGGCTTGGGCATCTATTAAAATTGAACGTCTAAGTTTATTATTCCAGTAATCATAATGAACTACTCGGCGCAGACTAGCTTCAATACCTCCTAGTACTACGCAAGAGTCTTTGCCAGCCTTGCGTTTGATTAATGTAGAATAAACTATTACGGCTCTATCGGGACGCCGATTGTTTATTCCTCCAGGTGTATAATCGTCTTTATTGCGACGTTTTTTTGTGGCAGTGTAATTGCTAACCATGGAGTCTACCGAACCACCGCTTACTCCCCAAAATAAAGTAGGTGTTCCAAGTCTTAAGATATCATCATTGTCAATATTAGGTTGTGCTATGATGCCAACCTTGTAACCTGCTTTTAATAATAATTTACCTATGACGGCAATACCTATAAATGGCGAATCTATATAAGCATCACCTGTAATTAAAATAATATCAAGTTTAGTCCAGTTAAGTTTGGACATTTCTGTTTTGGTGGTTGGCAAAAACATTTAAGATAGTTCTTGTTCAGCCCATATTTTTAGTTTTTCTCTAAAAATTTTGGCATTATGGCGGATATCAACAGGAAAATTAGGATGTATTAAAAAGTGTTTAATGTCTTTGGTAAGAGGGTGGCATTTGGCTAAATTTGCGATTTCTTTTAATAGGCTTTCGCCATCTATCTGATTATTGATAGGTTCTACAATTAATGCAGGTTCTTGGTTATGAGTGTCTCCAATGCCAACTAAAGCTGTGCGTTTAACTGATTTGTGAGTATTAATAGGTGCTTCACACGGAATGGTATACATAATTTTATTTTTAGTTATAACTCTGTGAGCTTTACGTCCACAAAACCAAAGACGTCCCTGAGTATCTTTATAACCCATATCACCTATGCGATGCCATAATTTTGCCCCGTCTTTAATTTTGGCTTTTTTTGTTTCTTGTGGATTGTTGTAATAAGCAGGCGTAACCATATCACCTTTGATAACGATTTCGCCTATTTCCCCAGTTGGTAAAATTAAATTATCATCCCAGTATGCAATATTATTCTCAGTTGCTTTTATTATTTCAATGCGTACATTTGGCAGAGCTTTGCCTACACATGTTCCAGACCCTTGACAGGTTTTTTGCCATGTTTCATCGGTTATTTCTTTGCCTTCAATCGAAGCAGATGGTAGTGATTCTGTAGCTCCGTATGGTGTATGAATTTGTGCATCTTTAGGTATTATTTTTTGTACTCGTGTTATTAACTCTCCAGATATGGGTGCGCCAGCCATTAATATCAGTCGTATGGAGTCTAAAACGATATTGTTCTCTATACAGTAATTTGATATCACATCCCAGATTGCAGGCGAGCCAAAGCTGTATGTAACGCGGCGGTTTTTTATGCTAGTAATAAATTTTACTGGATCAACCTGTGCTGGTTTAGCCGCATCCATATCAGGTATGACAGCCGATGCTCCCAAAGCAATGGCAAATAAGCCAAATAAAGGGAAACCTGGTTGATCAATATCATCAGATGTTATTTTGTAAAAATTTTTAATAAAATCCAATTGTGTATTAAATACTCTATGGGGGTATTCAACGCCTTTAGGTGGGCCTGTACTGCCTGTTGTAAAGACAATGGCGGCTAAGTCATTTTGTGCCACGGCACAATCGTTAAAGATGTGTATATCGCTTGTTATTTTGGTTATATCATTGCCAAAAAAACCTAATGAATTACCTACGCATAAAGATGTTGTTACAGTTTTAAAAGTTTTAGGGCAAGTTAGTTTAAATAGATGAGCTAGTGGGATTCCAATAAAACCTTGCGGTTTTACATGAGCAATACATTTGCGTAAATTTTTAAACCCCATACCAGGATCGATTAAAATTGCGGTAGCCCCAATGCGAAATAATGCAAATGAAATAGCCATAAAATCAAACCCTGGTTTAATCATTAGCATAATGCGATCTAGTTTTTTAATGCCGTTTGCAGTTAATATATGACTATAGTTATTAACTGCATCATTTAATTGTTTAAATGTGTAAGATTTATAAAGACCTTTTTGATATGTTACAACAGCTTCTGCAAAAGGATTGTTATTAGCTAAATGGCTAAGTCTGGATGCAATGTTGACCTTCATAATTTAGTGATTTATATCTGTAATAAATTGATTAATTAAAGGATAAATTTCTTCGCCGACATCTTCCATTAAATAATGCCCTGCATTTTCAAAGTAATAATTAGGAGCGTCTGGAAATCTTTTTATCCATGTTTCATAAAACGAATCATTAAAACAAAAATCTTTTCCTCCCCAAATGATTTGTTTTGGCATAGTTGATAATGTAAATTTTTTGTCTATTTCTTGCATTAATTTGTACGAATAATCATCGGGGTGTAAAGGTATGTCGGCAACAAACTGATATGTAGCTATGCGACTTTGCCAATTATAATATGGGGCAATAAATTCTTTAGATATATCATTAGGTAACGGATTTACAACGGCCATTTTAGTTGCACCTGCGGCAAAAGCATTAAATTGGCGTATTAAAATTTCACCAATTATAGGAAGACGACAAGCGTTAATGCTCACAGGAATACGCGAAGATAAAAAAGCAGAGGTATTCATTGCAGTATAGCTCTTAACCTTTTCTGGATATTTGATACTTATGCCAGCGCCTATTGCTCCGCCCCAATCGTGCACGACAAGGTTAAATGACTTTAAATTTAGACGTTTAATTAAAATTTCAATGTTGGCTATATGTGTTTCTAAATGATATTTATAATCTTGTGGTTTATCAGAGTTACCACATCCAATGTGATCAGGTGCAATACATCTAAACTTATCTTTTAAATTTAAAATTAAATTTCTGTATAAATAACTCCAACTTGGGTTACCGTGCAACATTAAAACTACGGGTTTATCGTGATTACCTTCGTCTATATAGGCTAAGTTATGCCCGTCTATATTTAAATGATTTGGTATAAACGGATAATTTTTTGTATTTT
Organism: Planctomycetota bacterium; assembly: GCA_027063065.1. Lineage (GTDB taxonomy): Bacteria > Planctomycetota > JAMOSO01 > JAMOSO01 > JAMOSO01 > JAMOSO01. Next base: position 16,872 of record JAMOSO010000031.1, read on the forward strand.
CTAATATAGTCATCGAGGATATTCCATAGCTAACATTAAACAATTTATGCCACTACCAATACCAAGCATAGCAGCTTTGTCACCCTTTTCAAAATAGCCTTGTTCAATTGCCATTGCAGTGCCAAGAGGGGCAGCTACACTGCCAGTGTTGCCCATAACTTCAACTGTTGGAAAATTTAACTTAGGGTTGATGCCTAATGTTTCAAATAATAATTTGCTGTGCGCTATGCCAACTTGATGAGTAAAAAAACGATTAGGTGTTTTGGGATTCCATTGTAAGTTTTGCAAAAATAATGGCCATGTATTTGCTGCTGTTTCAATGCCACGTTTAAGTAATTCTTCAGAATCTGTTTGCATTAAAGTGCCATTGTTACCATCGGCACCTTGACATAAATTATTGTGTTTTGTATTGGTATTTAATGCTCCGCCAATTAGTTTTATGCCTTTGGGGTTTAAAGAGCTATGTTGCATTACAACTGCAATAGAGCCAGATCCAATAGTTAAAGATGCAAAATGACCTTTAATTGATTTACGAGTTAACTCAGTGTCATTTAAAATATTGGTGATGGTAGAATTAATTAAATTTTCGGCAGTTTCACCTGCTACCACTAAACCTGTTTTTATTTGTCCAGTCTCAATCATATTGGCAGTCATAACCATAGCGTTTAAAAAACCTAAGCAAGCATTGGATAGATCAAAGGCATGACAAGTAGCTGGTAAATGTAGCCCAGAATGTACAAATGATGCTGTGGCAGGTTCCATCATATCTCTTGAGACAGAGCTAAAAATCAAACTTTCTATTTGTTCTGGCTTGACCTTGGCGTTTTCCATAGCTTTGGTACCAGCTAAAATTGCAGCTTCACTTGGTTTTGTGCCAGCGTTCCACAGGCGTCTCTCCTTAATGCCAGACATTAATTCTAAGCGACCTTCGGGTAATTTAAGTTTCTTGTACACAGCGGATAATTTTTTTTCTATAGATGCAGAGCTTAAAATATTTGGTGGCAGTACATAGCCAAACTCAGTAATAGTTGTATTGATAAATTTCATTTATGAATTTACTTTTTTGATAATATTGGCGTCAAAATAATTAATACTCATACCGGCATCGACAGTTATTGTTTGTGCTACTATACCAGATGAACGTGGCGATAGTAAAAATATTGCTGTATTTGCAGCCTCTTTGGTGGTGATAGCTTTTTGACGAGGGATTATTTTTTCAGCATACATATAACTGTCGATATATCCTGGTATGCCCGCACTGGCGGATGTTTTTAGTAAACTTGGGCAAACGGCGTTAAATCTAACATTAGAAAATTTAGAAAAACTTTTATTTAAAAAGGCTAATGAGCTTTCCAAAGCAGCTTTAACAGGTGCCATATAACCGTAGTTTTCTGATGCCATACGAGTAGTAGAAATTGAAATAGTGATGACAGACGCATTGTTTTCAAGTTGTTCTTTAAAAGCGTTTGCTAAAGCAATTAAAGAAAATGCCGAGATATTTATAGCCTGTAAAAAATCTTCTCTGATAACTTCGTGAAAGGGCTTTAGACCTTGGCTATAGTTTGCAAATGCTAAAGAATGCACCATACCATGTATGGGTGCATTAAGGTGTTGTTTGATTTGCATAGCTACATTGTCAATCTCTGTTTGTTTTTCTACATCACAGGTAAACACAGGTATGTCAGGAAACAGTTTTTTAGAATTGGTTTTTAAATTATCATCTTTAACTATGTTTATTAAATTTGCACCAGCATCAATGGCTTCTTTGGCGATGGCAAAAGCTACAGACTTTTTATTAGCCAAACCAAATATTAAAATATTTTTATTTTTTAATTCTAAAAAATCAGACATGGTTTCCTTTTTAAGAGATTTTTAAGTTAGCATTACAGCAAACTCTACACTTAGAGCTAATTTCGAGTTTATACGCATTTTGGCTTTCATAAACCATGCAGAAGATAATGTTTCTGTGTGGTTTACCTCTATTTCCACTTTATCATTGGGTAGTACTTCTTTTTTAAATTTTGCACCTAAAATACGAGTTAATACAGGTACGCCTTTAAAAGAGTTACCATTGGCTTGCATTTGTTTAGAAATCATCGCAGCGCCACTTTGAAAGCAGGCTTCACACAGGATGACTCCAGGGACTATTGGGTGCTCAGGATAGTGTCCATTAAAAAAATCCAACGTATCTGGAAATTCTGCCGATGTTTTAATATATCCTTCACGGTGTTCTAGAATATCGCTGACCCATAAAAATGGATCGCGATGGGGGATTAAATCTTTAATATCCATCGATATTAAAGACCTCCGTTAATTTCGAGGGTTGTTCCAGTAATATAGCTGGCTTCTTTTGAACATAAAAATTTTACGCCATTTGCTATATCTTGTGGTTCACCAAATTTTTTGGCAGGTATTTGTTTTAGGTATTCTGCTACTAAATCTTCAGGTAAATCATCAATTAATTCTGTACCTATAAAGCCAGGCAAAACAGAATTAACTGTAATATTACGTTTAGCAACTTCTTTCGACAAAGAACGAGCCATTGCTATTTGTCCCGCTTTTGACGCAGAGTAATTAGCTTGACCAGGCAATCCCATATATGAGGCTGGACTAGAAGTAAACACGATACGTCCATAACGTTTTTTTGCCATACGCTTGACAGCTTGTTTGGCCATTAAAAAGCTACCTGTTAAATTGACATCAATGACGCGGTTCCACTGTTCATCTTTCATTAAAGCCATAAATGCATCTTGGCGAATACCTGCATTGCACACTATGATATCAATTTTGTCTACCAAGCTATCGACTTCTTTATAAAAATCATCCACGGCATCAGTTTTAGATACATCAAATTTTCTTATGTGCATTCTATCAGGGGCAGAGCTAGAGGCTTTCATCTCTTCAGCTACGGCATCGTTGCCCGCATAGGTTACTATGACAGTGGCACCTTCGTTTAAAAACATTTCTGAAATGGCGCGCCCAATACCTCGTGTGCCTCCAGTTACAATTGCTACTTGATTTTTAAATTGTGACATATATTTTCCTTTTTATTATTTTGATATATAAAAAATTATTTTCTTAAATAGGCATCTGCGTCATTGCAGACAATCGCCCCGTAATTCATAGCTCCAAGCCAACCAGACATAATAATGCCTACACTGCCTACATGAAATAATCCAGCTACTTGTTTATGTAAATTGCGAGAATATTCTAAACCTTCAAATTTTGTTCCGAAGGAAGAGCCTCCTCTGTGTAAGGTATAGCGTTTAAATGTTTTTGGTGTGGCAGCCTCAATCCAATCGGATTTTTCTACAATGCCGGGTATAAATTTTTCTAAGTCGCTGCTGGCTCTTTTAATCAGGTTTTCTTTTGCTATAGCGTAGTCATCTTTGCTTAAGTTGACCCAGTCTTCATATCGTGCATTTAAAGATGATACAACAGCGTAGTGATTTTCGTATTTAGAATTGTCTGCACGACATTCTGGATAATATATTGAAAATGTTTGACTGGTGGTATTAAAGTCAAACAGTTCATCTGTGGTAAATGTTTCGGCTTTAGAAGTAAAAACTAAGTCGCCCAAAAATGGAAATGACTCACCTTTTTTGATGCCAAAGTAAACTTGTGAACTCGAAGAATTAACCCTGATTTTTTTTGCCTGGCAAATCCAATCTTGTTTAAAATGCTCTTTGTCAGTTAAATCAAATATGGTATTAACTAATCCAGCGTTTGATACAACAGATTTAGCAGGGATAAATATTTGTTGGTTTTTGTATGTAACGCTTACCCCTTGCACTTTTTTATTTTCTATTTCTATTTTATCAACTTTGGTATTAGTGCAAATTGTGCCGCCATTACGTTGTATCTCTTCTGCCATGAGGGCTATCATTTTGTCTGTACCACCTTGAAATGTATAGACACCTTTAGACATAAAATTAGAAAAAACAATACCATAAGTTAAGGCGAGATCTTCTAGAGTAGAGCCGTTGGCGTATGTTATAGGCTCTAATAAAAAACGATGGACATCGTTGCGGTTTGGAAAATATTTTTCGAATAGCTCACCAGTGGTCTGGGTGTTGTCTTCGTAATAATTCATATTAAAAATGGTTTCAAAAAAACCATCAATATTTTTGCGTGGTATTTTAAAATGATTTTCTAATAATTCGGTAAAATGTTCGCGTGTGAATGTACTTTCTAGTTGATATTGAGGATTGACAAAACGAATTCCTTTAAGTTGGACAATACGGTTTTTTATTTCTTTGTTCCAATATCTACGGCAACTTTTAATCATACCATATGGAAATCCATGTAGGCTAACATCAAAAATATGTCCATTTGGCCGTGTAAACCAAGTTGCCAGTCCGCCAAGTTGAAAATGATGTTCTAATAATAAAACTTTATGTCCTTGACGTGCCAGCATATTGGCACAAGTTAATCCGCCAAGTCCTGAACCTATGATGACAGAATCATAAGTAGATTTTAAATTTGTAAGTTTTGATATTGGCATGCAGTCTTAAGTCCAACTATATAATAAACCTTTAATTATAGAGGCTTGTTTTTTTTGTTAAACTTTTTTTTTTAGCAAACTGATGTGTTAAAGCGTCAGTGTTTTTAGATGAAATGAGATTTAATTATAGCAACTGTTGATTGACTATAGTTAACCCGCTTAACATAGCGCCTACAATACCTAGATAACCTTGATCGGTACCTGCTATAAAACAGTTATCGTAATTGGTTAATCCCAAGCGGTTTTTAATCGGCGAACCGTAAATAGAACCATTTTTCTTGCCAGTGTATCTTTCTACGGTTGTAGGTGTAAAACTGTCTTGAAAAAAGGCTTTGTGTGAGGGGGGGGGGATTGGGATAGCCTTTAAACTTTGCTTGGCAAGGGTGTCTTTTTGTGTTTTATACGATTGCTTATCCAGCACTTTCCAGTTTGTGTAATTTGCTAGATGAGTTATGCGTAATTGTCCTCGTTCAGGTGTATAGTTTTTAAAATTGCCAGGAAAGCAGATAACGCCAGAGTTGTAGTCTACTAATGTTTTGGGGCTAGCGTAATTAAAATGGTTAGAATTATTAAAAAATGTGATGGCAGCCTCAGTTGAGAATTTTGTATTATAGTCGTATATAAATAGGCTTTCTACATAAGCTAAGCGCCCGCTAGTTGCGATAATTTCATCTTGATTATTTTCTTCTAAAAACTCTAAAGTATTAGGTGTTCCCGCAGTTGATATAATTGCATCGCAGGTAATTTCAGTGCCGTTTTCTAAACGTATGCCTAAGACTTTATTTTTATTTTTGAGTATTTTAGCTACTTTTGATTTGAATTTTATTTCTCCACCTTGATTGGCATATCCTGATAACAATCGTTCTAGAAGCCATTTAATACCTCCAGAACATCTAAAAAAACCTTCTTTAAATAAGGCTTCAAACATAATAGTAAATTGAGCCCAATCTAAATCATTTTCTTGGTATCCACCATAAAATTGTATGGGACAAAGTAGCATTTCAATTAAAAGTGGATCTGTTATATATGTAGATAATATTGTACGGGCAGATATGTATTTGCTAGGGGTGAAAGCATCAAAATCATTAATTGCAGTTACTAAATTTTTAAAATTATCAATTTGTTTAGGAAATTGCTTGGCGATTTCTGATATAAACAGTTCAAAATCGTTAGAAAATTTTAACTTTGTATCTGGAAATGCAATTTCACTAAATTTGTGGGGGTAAATTTCAAATTCGTGATGTTTTATTTTTAACTGTCTTAGTAATCTTGTTAAAGGAGCAGAGCGTTGTGCTTTTGTAGCGTAATTTGTGATGGCGTGCAGGCCAGTTTCTAACAACAAACCTTTGCGAGTGTAGTAAGAATTTAACCCGCCAGCAATGCTGTGTTGTTCAACTATAAGCGTTGATTCTCCAGTGCGCGCATGACGCAATCCAGCTGATAAGCCAGAAAGCCCAGCCCCAATTATAATAAGTTTGTAATGTTCCACTTTTTTGTGCGAGCAGGTTTAACCTGCTCGCAATTAATTTATTTATCGGCTAATAAAGGCTCTAAATAATTAACTGATTTGTTTAGAGTCTCAAAGTTGCCGTAATCTTCTTCGGGAATTTGGATTTGAAACCGTTTACGCAATTCCATCACAATGTCTAAAAAATCCATTGAATCCAACTCTATTTGGTCTCTAAGTGCTTTATCTCCGTCAATTTTTGAGAGGTCTTCCTCATCGTTAATGTCTTCGATAATTTCAAGTACTACGTCTTTAATGTCGTCGCGTGTCATTATTACTCCGTTACTGCTCAAATTTAGTCACAATAATTACTGAATTAATACCAACCATTCCAAAAGAATTATTTAAAATGGTTTTTACGTTTACACCTTCTTTGGGTTTGTTAACTACAAGGTTGGGGCAATCGCATTCAGGATCAATATTATTCAGATTTATTGTTGGATGTACACAGGAATCTTCAAAAGAACCAAGGTTGCCTGCTAATTCTAATGATCCAGCCGCACCCATACAGTGACCGATATAACCTTTTGTAGCATTTATATATGTATTTTTGCAATTTTTGAAAACTTCCCTAATTCCTCGCATCTCTTGTACGTCACCTTGCGGTGTGCCAGTGGCGTGGCAGTTGACAATGTCTATGTCTTCTGCATTTAGCCCGGCTTTTTTTAGAGCAGCTTGCATACACTCTATTTGTCTAGTTGTATTGGGCAATACAAAATCTGTAGCATCACTATTGGTATGGTAACCAGTAATTTCACAGTAAATTTTTGCTCCGCGTTTTTTTGCATCTTCTAGGCGCTCTAAGGTATATAGACAAGCTCCTTCAGATACAACAATTCCATTGCGCTGGGTATCAAATGGTCTGGAAGCTTTGTTAGGATCTGGGTGCTTTGCTAACGCTTGTTGAGCTTTAAATCCTGCAAATATTCCAAAGCTAGATGTTGATTCGCTTACTCCTCCAGTTAATGCGACATCAACTTCACCTAACCTAAGCATTTGCAATCCGTGTATTAATGCTGTATTGCCAGCGGCACAAGCGGCTCCGATTGAATAGTGTGGGCCAGTAATACCAAGGTTTAAGGTTATTTCACCAGCGGGGCTGTTTAGGACTGTGCGTGGGTTATGATGATGTGTCCAATAGTCGACGTTGTAGTCAAATTGACTAATGTTGTAAACTTCGTTTTCAGTTTCAACATTACCGTGTTCAGTTAATCCAGTATAAACGCCAATGCGACTTTTGTCACAGTTATTCAAATCTATATTAGCATCATTAATGGCTTCGTTTGCTGCATAAACAGCTAAACATCCAGCTCTTGTGCCACGTTTGTTTTCTTTGCGTTTGCGATATTTAGTTTCTTCAAAATTGCAAATACCTGCTGGCACTTTGCCTATATATCTATGTTCAATTTCTTGAATGTGATTGCGTCCATCAAGTAATGCTTGACGAAAATCAGTTAGATTGTTGGCGTTTGGTGCTACAAGACCAACGCCAGTTATAACGATACGTTGAGAATCAGGTAATTGTGACATAAGTTCTTCAAAGATAATAAAAAAAATACAATTATAGAAGATATTATAATTATGTCGAGGTGTTATATGTTTTCATTCTTAATTTATCTTTGTTATGATGTGTTTATGAATAAAAAATTAACAATTTTACATACAGAAGCATCTTTGGGTTGGGGTGGACAAGAAAAACGCATTATGCGAGTTATGCTTGGCAGTTTACAAGCGGGACACAATGTATTGTTGGCGTGTAATCAAAAGTCTAAAATATACAAAGAAGCTAAGGCGGTCGGTATTAAGGTTTTACATATATGCCATCGTTCAACTATAGATCCTTTAGCAATTTTTAATTATATTAAGATTATTAAAAAATATAGTGTTGATTTAGTGCATACGCATAGTTCTAGGGACGCTTGGAATGCTGGTATTGCAGCGCGTTTAAGTATGTGTAAACCAATTGTAATTAGAACTAGGCATTTGGCAGGTAAGATAGCAAACCCATTTGTGTATAAGTATTTAGCTGACAAGGTAGTTACGGTTGGTGCTTATATGGCGCGGGTTTTTGTGGATAAATATGGGCTTACAAAAGATAAAGTTTTAACCATTAGAACGGGCATAGATTTAGATTTTTTTAATCCAAATAAGTCGTACCGTAATTTGCGTGATATGTGGGGGTGTTCGCAAGAAGATATAATTATAATACAGGTGGCTGTCTTACGTGGTAAAAAAGGTCATAAAGTTTTGTTTAATGCGCTTAGATTTTTAATAGATAAAGGGTATAGCAATGTAAAAGTTGTCGTTGTGGGTGATGGACCAATGAAAGACTACTTAAACGATTTGATAGTAGAGTTATCGTTGCAATCTAACGTTGTTATGGTTGGTCATCGGGAAAATATACCAGAATATTTGGTAAACGCTGATATTTTTTGCTTGCCGTCTTTTGAAGAGGCCTTAGGAACATCCATTTTAGAAGCTATGGCAATGGGTTTGCCAGCAGTGGCATCAGATGTTGGTGGTATCCCAGAATTAATTGATAGCAGTAGAGGCGGTTTGTTTGCAGTTGAAAATGATGTGGAATGTGCCAAAGAGTTAGAGGTGTTATTGGATAAATCAATTTTGGATGAAAAAGGAACTGCTGCTAAAAAATATGCTCAATCTACTGCCAGTTTACATCTTATGGTTGAGCAAACTTTAAATTTGTATCAAAGCTGTATTTCGGGTTGTTAATCTATGGTTTGCAAAACTATAAGTTTAAAGTTATAGTTGTTAAAAATTTAGGTGAGGAGAAAGGTATATGAAGCAAATACCGGTTGAGCAAGCCGAGGAAGGAATGGTTCTTGCCAGTAATCTTAGTGATAGTATGGATCGCGTTATTATGCGTGAGGGGTCAGTACTTACAGCGCCATATTTGAAAAAATTAGCTCGTTGGGGTGTTGATGTTGTCTGTATTGAAAGCGAAGGTGATGATGGATCTTCTGATGAGATTAGTGAAGAGCGTATCGCAGCTGTAGAAAAACTTTTTGGCAATTTAACGGATAAAAAATATATGATGGCATTAAAGCCGATAGCTTTGGGGTATGAATTCTAAATATGGCAATAGATTCTGCAAAATTAAGAACAAAAATAGAAGCTATTGAAAGTTTGCCTACCTTGCCGACAGTGGTTTCAAAAATATTAGAAGCCACTAGAAATCCTAAGGCCGATGCTAATATGATTGGTAAGATTTTGATGCAAGATGCGGCTTTGTGTTCTAAAATACTAAAATTAGTTAATTCTTCTTTTTATGGATTTCCTGGTAAAATTAAGACTATTACTCATGCGATTGTTATCTTAGGTTTTGGTAAGGTAACCAATATAGCTATTGCGACATCGGTTTTTGATATGAGTAAAAAAGCGGCATCTGATGAATTTCAAGTAGGTGCGTTTTGGGAACATAGCCTTTGCACTGCTATTGTTGCTAGGGTATTGGCTAAAAAGAAAAAAGCTGGCGACCCAGAAGAGTTTTTTATAGGGGGGTTATTGCACGACCTAGGCAAAATGATTATGTATGAGTTTATCCCACAGCTTTCTGCTAAGGTGTATGAAATTCGCACGCAAAAAGATTGTTTAATTATAGAATCAGAAATGGCCATTATGGGTTTTACTCATGCTAGAATTGGTGAATGGATAGGGGCAAAATGGAAGTTGCCAGATGCAATACAAAATGCCATTCGTTATCATCATAGCCCAGATAAGATAAAGGCGTCTCAGGACATAGTATACGCAGCTCATTTAGGTGATATTATAGCCAGATTGATGGGTGTTGGTTCAGGAGGTGATGACAGGTTACCGCCTATCTCTGCTACTGTTTGGAAGGCGTGGAAATTAAGTCCAGATTTTATTCGTGATGTGGTTGATGAAGTGAAAGTAGAGTTAGTTAAAGCTAAACCCTTTTTTGATTTAATACCTAAATAAAGGCGATAATATGAATGAAGAAGATATGCAGGCATTAAAAGATGAAAATTGTGATTTGCGTGAAGCGTTTGATTCTTTGGCTAATTATCAAAAAGCCTTGGATGAGTTAAATTTTGCCGTTAATGAAGAGGAAATCCTTAGTTTTTCTAAGGAAGCTTTAAAATCTGGTTTAGGTGCTTTGGATTGTGATATATATTTAAAATCAGTTAATTTAGAGCAAGGCTATTATAACTTGAAAAATAAAACAGAAGTATTAAATCCTAAAATATTAGAAATGATTAAATGGTGCATTAGCAACAAACATATATCTTGTCTGCCAAAAGAGCTATTAATTCACTCGGACAAATCTACAGTTTTATGCCCATTAATGGCAAGAAATTCAGATATAGGTGTGGTTGCTATCCATATGCCATTTAATGAAGAGTGTTATAGTGAGCATATTAGAGTTATGATGCGGCTGTTTTCTTTATCATTGTCAACGGTATTAGAAAATTTGCGTATGCGTTTAGCATTGAAGGATGCCATGACACGTTTCTCAATGATTTTAGAATCGGTTCCTCATGCTATTGTGACTACAGATTTAGACGGTATTATTTCTACGTTAAATACGGCTGCTGAGGTTTTGTTTGATATTATGCAAATAGAAGCGTTAGAAGAGTCTTATAATACGGTATTTAAGCCTAATGTTGCTGATGTGATTAAAAGGTTGATTAGTAATCAAAAAAATAGAGAGGGTGATTTAGAGTTAGAGGTAACTCATAAATTAAGTGAGGAAACTGAAATTACTTTAGCTATTGCAATTTCACCGTTAATGAATGGTCAAAAAGAGATAAGTGGCTATGTGTTTATTTGCCGTGATATTTCATTGTCCCAAGAAGTAGCGAAGTTACGTCAATTAGATCATATGAAAAACGAGTTTATATCGCTGGTTTCTCATGAGTTACGTACTCCTATTGCCGCAATTATGACTTATACCGAATCTCTTATGATGGAGGGTATGGTTGAAACTGACGAAGAGCGCACAGAATTTTATCAAACGATTTATTCTGAAAGTGAGCGTTTGACTCGCTTAGTTAATGATATATTGGATTTAACAAAGATGGAATCTGGTAAGTTGGATTATCAATTTGCAGATACAGATGTGATGAAGATAGCCAAAAATTCAGTGATGCAAAGTACTGCTATGGCCGAAAAACAAGGGTTGTATTTAAAGTTAGAAGAACCAACAGAAGAGTTGCCGTTAATTCGTGCCGATGGCGACAGGTTGACACAGGTTTATCTTAACGTATTGTCAAATGCAATTAAATTTACAGATGAAGGCGGTATTACTGTTAGTCATTCGCTTATAAATAATGGAGATCAAATTCAAATAGCTATTAAGGATACAGGGCATGGTATAGATCCTGCTAATTATTCTCGTATTTTTAACAAGTTTGAACAAATAGAAGATATGAAGCATCATTCCACTGGTACAGGTCTTGGTATGCCAATATGTAAACAGATAGTAGAGGATGGGCATGGTGGTAAATTGTGGTTTGAGAGTGAATTGGGTAAAGGCACAACTTTTTTTATTACTTTAGACGTATAGGGGTTTAATGTATACGCAACTTGATTTTTATACAAATTAATATTAAGATAAGAGATATATGAGTAAATCAATCCAAAGAGAATTAACAATACCTAATAGAAGTGAAGAATTATTTAATGCGCGTAAGTTTGTTAAGGGGTTTATTGACGACTCTCCTGCTATTGATAAAACCAATGGCAATCGTTTAACCCTGGCAATTGACGAGGCTTTAGCGAATATCGTTGAGCATGCAGAGAGTATGATTCAAAATAGTGATATAGAAATATCTTTGCAGTTAATGGCAGATGATAAGCAATTTGAAGCAGTTATAAGAGATACAGCGGTACGTTTTGATCCTACGAATATGGCAGATGTAAATCTGGAACAACATTTGCGTTCGGGAAAAAATGGTGGTTTGGGGGTTTTTTTGATGCGACAAATTATGGATAAAGTGAGCTATACCTATGAGGAAGGCTCAGTTAATGAATTACGTTTGGTAAAATTTTTATAGGATATGCAATGAGTAATTTTTCTCTTACAACAGAAGATAAAGGTGATGGCATTTTTGTGTTAAAAGTTGCAGGGTATTTAGATGCGCATACTTTTGAAGAGTTTGACAATGCAATTAATGATCTTTACGACGCAGATAACTATAAAATTATAGTTGATATGCAAGATGTCGACTACATTAGTAGTGCGGGATGTGGTGTGTTTATTGGTGCACTTGGTACGGCAATGGAAAACGGTGGCAATATTGTGCCTGCTGCACCCAGTGAAAATGTTAGAGAGGTATTTGATTTGTTGGGTTTAGGTCAAGTCCTTACTATTGTTGATTCTGTAGAAGATGCTATTAAAGAAATTAGCGCAGAGTCATAGATTAAAGTGTGTCTGTACAATTAATTACCTTACTTGGTTCAACAGGTTCTATAGGTCAAAGTGCATTAGATGTTATCCGTAGTCATTCCGATAGGTTTGAGGTATATGCATTAGTTGCAGGTCGCAATGTTGAACTTTTAATTAAACAGGTGCAAGAATTTAAACCTGTTTATGCTATATTAAACGATAAATCAAAATTATCACAATTGAAATCAGCGTGTGCTGGTTTAAAGACAAAAGTATTTGTTGGCTCTGATGCTATTGCAGACATAGCAAAATCAACAGATGTTGATATAGTAATCAGTGCAATGGTTGGGGCGGCTGGATTAAAGCCAACTTTAAATGCTATACAAGTTGGTCATCGTGTGGCAATAGCTAATAAAGAGCCGTTAGTGATGGCTGGCGAATACATGATTAACACGGCAAAAAAGACAGGCGCAGTAATATTGCCAATTGATTCTGAACATTCAGCTATTTTTCAGTCTGTGGTGGGTTCTAAATTATCTGAAGTATCTAAAATACGCTTGACAGCCTCAGGAGGTCCTTTTAGGGGTAAAACCAAGGCAGAATTGTCAAAGGTAAGCATTGCAGATGCATTAAATCATCCCACTTGGAATATGGGGCCAAAGATTACAATAGATTCAGCTAGTTTAATGAATAAAGCCTTAGAAGTTATAGAGGCTCATTGGTTATTTGATATGCCAGCCAATAAAATTGCTGTTACTGTTCACCCTCAGTCTCTTATACATTCTATGGTTGAGTACAATGATGGTTCAATTATTGCTCAAATGGGTTTGCCAGATATGAGAGTTCCCATTCAGTATGCTTTGTCTTGGCCAGATAGGTGGCAGGGCACAACTGATGTTCCCAATTTAGCACAAGTAGGCAATTTAATTTTTGAAGATGTGGATCATGACACTTTTCCATCTATAAAATTAGCGTGGGAGGTGTGCGATAGGGGTGGTGTGGCTGGTGCAGTATTAAATGCAGCTAATGAGGTTGCAGTAGAGCGTTTTTTAAAAAACGAAATCAGTTTTTTAGATATTTTTGAATTGGTAAAATTTGTTGTTAATAGTATAAAAAGTGGTATTGTAAGTCCTGATTTAGATGTTATTTTAGAGGCTGATAAAGAGGCTAGAGATAGAGCTAGAATCTGGAAGGTTAAATAACAATATGTTATTTGAATATAGGAGCTGTTGTGGAAATTGAAACAACTAGATTTGGTGTTATTGCTTTAACTGATGAAATTAAAATTTTTGCTTTTACTGAAGGTTTGTTGGGTTTTCCTAATCAAAGTCGTTATGTGGTTCTGGATAATCCATCTGGTGGTGTATTTCAGTGGTTGCAATCAACAGAAGTTCCTGATTTAGCTTTTGTAATTTGCGATCCGCTATCTTTTTTAAGTGAATATAATGTACCCGTAACGCGTTCAGATTTGGATAAAATAGGTGCTGAGTCATTAGATGATGTAATTACGCGTTGTATTATTACCGTTCCAGAAAACCCTCAAGATATGACAGCAAATTTGCAGGGCCCTGTTATTTTTAATTTTAAGAAAAAATTTGGCAGACAATTAGTTTTGCCCGATGAAATGGGATTTAGCACTGTTTATCCAATTGTGCCTAAGAGTCAACCATGTTAGTTTTGTCGCGTAAAAAAGAGGAATCTATTGTTATAGGAGACTCTGTAATTATTACTATTATAGATATAAAAAATGACAATATTAGGATAGGCATAGATGCACCTCGTGATGTGGCTATCTATCGCAAAGAAATATATGACCAAATTCAAAAGCAAAACAAAGAAGCCGCTAAAGCTCCTAAAGATATAACTACATTTGATGCGTTAGCAAATTTTTTACCAAAAAAATAATGTCTAGTTTAATTGTCCCGCCTTCTTACTTTAGAGCATGGCAGGAATTTAGTTATCCACTTAGTCAATTTTCGACTTTTGGCGCAGGTGGTATCGGCAAAAATGTATTTTTTCCTCGCAGTTTAGAAGAATTAACACAAAGTTGGGATTGGGCAATGCAATCTAAATTGCCAGTGGTGGTGGTTGGCAATGGGTCTAATTTGTTGTTTCCAGATGGAGAATATTTTAATCCTATCATTTGTGTTAAGCGTCTTAATAATTTGATTGTTGATGATAATATCGTATTTGCACAATGTGGGGTAACGTTGTCTAAGTTGGTAAAGACTTCTGCTCAACATGCTTTGTCAGGATTAGAATTTGCTATTGATATTCCAGGGTGTGTAGGAGGTTCTGTTATGGGCAATGCTGGAGCCTATGGTAGCGATATGTTTAAACGCTTACATAATATAGAATATTTAGATGAAACAGGAAAACGTGGCAATAGTGAAGTTGGTGAGTTTGATTGCGGTTATAGAAGCTCAGGGATAAATCCTAAGTGGTGTATTTTGGGCGCTAGTTTTCAGTTGCAAAGAGATTGTTCGGATAATATCTATGCAAAAATAAAATTAAATCAGCAAAATAGGCGTCAAAATCAGCCTCATGGTTCAGGTACGGCTGGAAGTATTTTTAAAAATCCAAATGGTAAATCGGCATGGCAGTTAATAGAGGCTTGTGGTTTAAAAGGTTTTAGAAAGTCTGCAGTTGGAATATCTCAAAAACATGCCAATTGGATTGTTAATTATGGCGGTGCCACCAGCGTGCAAATTGTTGAGTTGATTGATTACATAAAAAAAGTAGTGCTAGATAAGCAAGGTGTTCTGTTGGAGGCTGAGGTACGTTTAGTTACATAGGAGTAAATTTCCATAGAGGATGTAAATTATTCCTTTTTTTTATAAATAATGTTATTATTTAAGGTTTTAAGGTTGTTTGTTTGGCATATCAATTGCTTTTAATATAAATTAAATTATTTGGAGTCGTTATGAAAATGCGTTTGTTTATATATATCTGCTTATCCGTTTTAGCTATAGCTTGCCAACCAATGAAGAATACTGGCAATGGTGGTAATTTTGGTCCTGAAGAAGATTTTGGTGTCGATCCTGGGATGGGGCCAACTGGAATGACTTATCAGGATTTACGTCAACATACTTATAGTCGGGCGGGGGTTGATATTGACCCTGTAATTAGTAAAGATGGTAAGTGGATTTTGTTTGCGTCTACTAGGCATAACCAACATCCAGATATTTATATAAAATCAATTTACGGTCCTGCTGTTACTCAAAAGACGGCTGATTTATCTAGTGATTTACATCCTAGTTTTTCACCAGATGGTAAGAGGTTTGCGTTTGCATCTAATCGTAATGGTAATTGGGATATATTTGTAATGAATACATTTAATCGTTCTACGCCTATGCAAATTACTCGTTCTCTGATGGATGAAATACATCCTGATTGGAGTCCTGATGGTAAAAAATTAGTTTATAATACTTTTTCAGACCAATCTAATCAGTGGGAAATCTGGGTGCTAGATTTTACAACTAATCAATCTTCAGTATTGGGTCAAGGTCTGTTTCCTAATTGGAGCCCCGATGGTAAAAAGATATTATATCAACGAGCCAGACAGCGAGGAACACGCTTTTATTCGGTGTGGACGATGGATGCAGATGGTGATAATGTAACTGAAATAGTTCATGATAATAATTGGGCGGCCATTAATCCGACTTGGAGTCCTGATGGTAGTAAAATCGTCTTTGCGACAGTTTTTAAATCTATGGTATCTAAAGATCAAAATGGCAAGGAACGTGGCGATGATATTTGGATGGTCAATGCTGATGGCACTAATTTGATTAGATTGACAACTCATGATAAACCTGATTGGAATCCTACGTGGGGTCCAGACGGTAGGGTATATTTTAGTTCTAATCGCAATGGATTTACTAATATTTGGAGTGTGAAACCTATTTCTATTGATTTGGTTCCAGATGAATTACGACCTGTTGAACAGCCTTTGCCTAATATAAATCCTGCTGTTAATCTTAATCAAACAGATGCTATTGCTTTGCCACAAAAAATTAATCCCTAAAATTTATGTTTAGGTTTTTTGTCAGTTTGTGTTTTATTGTTTTATTTTTAGTAGACGTTAAGGCTTCGTCTGGGTATGGGGCTGAGTTTGAAACATCAGCGACTACTATTGCATACCAAAGTCCTTTTAGAGGTATCAAAAAAGTGGCGATTGTGCCGTTTTTTTCGTTAACGGACAATATTGATGTGCATAGATTTGATTTGGCATTTGCGGGTCAAATGGAAAATTATCCTGGGTGGGAAATTATATATCCACAATTGGTGAATCAATTGGCAAGTGCACAAAAAAAAACAATTTTAACATCACATGATGCCATATCTATTGCAAGGGAGTTGGGTGCAGATGCTGTTATAATAGGTGAAATAAGAGATTTTGATGCTTACTACCCGCCTAAGATAGTTTTAAAAGTTGCGTTATATCGTACTAATTTTGATGATTCTTCAAGAGATATTATGAATTTGGCACGTCGTGGAATAGATTCGTCTAAATATGGTTTAAAGAGAGGTGAAGCGGTTTATACTTTAAGTGAAAGTTATGATACGGGACGTGAACATGTTATGAATTTAATTAAACGATATGCTGTATTATTTAATCAGCAAAAAGATCCTATGCGTTATGATTTGTTTTTACGTTCTCAAGAGCGTTTTTTTGAGGCAATAAGTTATACGATACGTCAAGATATGTTGTATGCGCAAAATGCTAGTTATGCCAAAGAAGGTGAGCAGGATAGTCCTCTACAGTATAAAAGTAGCGCAGAAGCATATAGGCAAGCAAATCCAGGCTATATAAAAGCCAAGCAAAGACGTCAATCTAGAGGTCATAAATAATGGATGTAGGTACTGATATTGTTGATATAGAGCGGATAGCAAAATTAATAGACAGACATGGTAAGGGGTTTTGTTATCGTTTTTTTACTGATTTAGAATGCCAATACTGTTTTTCTAAACCGCAACCAGCCCAACATTTTGCGGGTAGATTTGCAATAAAAGAATCGATTATAAAAATATTAGGGGCGCAAACATTTAAAGAGATAGAAGTCGTTAATAGGGAAGATGGAAAACCAATTCTAAATTTATATGGCACAGCAAAAAAAGTCGCAGAAAAATTGGGATATACAAATATTTCAATATCAATTTCTCATGCTCAAAAACAAGCTGTCGCTATAGCTGTAGCATTGTAATGAAATTTAATTTATTTGATGTGCCAGTAGAGCCCATAGGTGGTAAAAAATTTATCTATGGTCAAATAATGGATTGGATTGTAGACAAAAAAGTGTTTGATTTTGATTTGATGACTAATTTATCTAAAAAAGTACGCCAAGAATTGCATGATAATTATATAGTCTCTAAATTAAAATTAGTTACTAAACAGATAGATAAAGATGATGGCACTATTAAATTTTTGTTTTCATTATCTGATAATATAACAGTAGAGTCTGTGATGATACCTTCTAAAGATCATTATACTGCATGCGTGTCTACTCAAGCTGGTTGTGCTGTGGGGTGTAGATTTTGTGCTACTGGCCAGGGTGGTGTAGGTCGTAATTTGCATTTTGGTGAAATTATTATGCAATTTTTAACTATGGAAAAAGAAATTTCACAACGCATCAGTCATGTAGTTTTTATGGGTATGGGTGAGCCGTTTCATAATTATGAAAATTCCAAATTGGCGGTTAGGTTTTTGCAAGAGTCAAAATTAAATATTAGTGCTAGACGCATAACGGTTTCTAGTGTTGGTTTCCCAGATAAAATTAAA
Source organism: Planctomycetota bacterium (assembly GCA_027063065.1). Lineage (GTDB taxonomy): Bacteria > Planctomycetota > JAMOSO01 > JAMOSO01 > JAMOSO01 > JAMOSO01. The sequence continues at coordinate 35,032 of JAMOSO010000031.1, forward strand.
CAATGGGCAGACGAAGGTGTGCGCTCAGAGTTGGCGATTTCTTTGCACTCAGCCATAGAGTTTAAACGCCGTGAATTAATTCCTTATGCTAAATTATGTAGCATACCAGAGCTTATGGATGCGATTAATTATCATTTTTTAAAAACAAAACGCTTGCCTACATTTGAATATGTTATGCTTCAAGGCGTTAATGATGGCGTTGATGATTTAAATGCATTGGTTAGATTGGTTAGAAATATTGACTGTAAAATTAATTTGATTGCCATGAATGGTAGCACTAATGGATTTGTTAGTCCAGACCGAGATGCAATTAAAAAGTTTTGTAAGCAATTAAATGAAAATCGCGTTAAAGCTACTTTAAGGCGTAGTGCAGGAGCTAATATTTTTGCAGCTTGCGGTCAATTAAAGGCTCAATCCAAGTTGTAAAACCGTATTTAAAATTTATCGTATAAATTTGTATAAAAATGTTTTTGGTGCTATTTTATATTTTGTTTTTATTAATGTCAAAAAATATATATAGCTAAGCTCTTATGCTGTAGGTGTTTACAATATATGTTGACAAGTTGGCTAATATAAGCATACTTATGAAGTTATCATATATCTGTTATCTATCATAAGGAATTGTATGCCAGAATTACGCCAAACCAAGTTAGCATATAACAATGTAGAAAAAACAATCAATAATTTAAAAGATGCTATTTATACTAAGATACATGAATTAGAAATTGATGCTTGGGTAAGTCAAGAGCCCAATTCTTATCAAAATCGTAAAGCAGGTAAACATACTAAGTTGCATATTGGCTCAGTCTGGGGAAAGTTGTTTGATTGTGCTTGGATGAATTTTACTGGTAAAGTACCAAAGGAGGTGGTAAATAAAGAATTGGTTCTTTTATTAGATGTTAATGGCGAAATGTGTGTATTTAATGATGATGGAGAGCCAATACGCGGTTTGACATCTACTTCGTCTATCTTTGACCCTACATTAGGACGACCTACTAAAAGAGTGTTTTCGTTTATTAAAAAATCACAAGGTGGAGAAGATATCGATATTTGGGCAGATTGTGGTAATAATTGTTTGTTTGGTAGTTTGCAAAAAGGTGGAGCGATAGAAACAGCATCTTTGGCTATTTGTAATAATCAAGCTAGAGATTTATTTTATGATATGACAGTTCTGTATGAATTAGCTGATATTTTACCTAAGGATTCTGCACGTTCTGCTAAAATAAAAAGAGTTTTGCAAAATGCTTGTTATGAATTAGTAAGTATAACATCGCAAAGTATAGCAATAGCTAAAAAGATTATTGAGCCAGAACTTGCTAAAACTAATGGTTCTCCATCCTTACAGATATCTGCTTGTGGTCATGCGCATATGGATTTGGCTTGGTTATGGCCTATCCGAGAAACTAAGCGCAAAGGGGCGCGAACTATCTCAACTTCTATAGAACTTATAGAACGTTATCCGGATTATGTTTTTGGTATTTCACAACCACAGTATTTTCAATGGATAAAAGAATCTTACCCTTCTTTATATGCAAAAGTTGTAGAAAACGTCAAAAATAAACGCATTGAAGCGCAAGGTGCAATGTGGGTTGAATGCGATACCAATGTTCCATCTGGCGAATCTTTGGTAAGACAAATATTATATGGAAAGGCTTTTTATAAAGAAGAATTTGGTGTCGATATGGATTATGTTTGGTTGCCAGACGTATTTGGTTATAGCGCATCTTTGCCTCAAATTATGAAAAAATCCGATATTAATTATTTTATTACACAAAAATTATCTTGGAATGAAATTAATAACCATCCACACCATTCATTTGTGTGGGAGGGCAATGACAAGTCTAAAGTTTTAGCTCATTTATTGCCGGAAAACACTTATAACGGTCCTGCAATGCCTAGAAGCTGTCGAGATATAGAAAAGAACTATCTCGATAAGGATGTGTCATCTTATGCTTTAATGGCATTTGGTATTGGAGATGGCGGTGGTGGACCTGGTGCTGAACATTTAGAACATCTTAAAAGACTTAAAGATTTAAATGGTATTGCGCCTGTTAAACAAGAGACAGTAACTGCTTTTTTACAAAAATGGCAAAGTGAAGCCGAAAATTTTAGCACTTTTAAAGGTGAATTATATTTAGAAAAACATCAAGGTACTTTTACGACACATAGTCGCAATAAGTGGTTTAATCGTAAGATGGAGTTAGCTTTACGCGAATTAGAATTTTTAGCTTCTATAACTAATGTAGAATATCCTAAGCAATTTATTGAAGATACTTGGAAGGAAGTTTTATTATATCAGTTTCATGATATATTGCCTGGCTCTTCAATTAAGCGTGTATACGATGAGAGTATTGCTAGATATTCTAGTATGCTAGAAGATACACAGCATAAAATTTTGGGAATTAAAAAAGCATTAATTTCTGAAATTAACGCTAAAACTCAACAAGATTCGTTTGTAATTTTTAACACTACTTCTTTCTCGCGCAATGAATGGTTGAAGGTTGATGATGTTTGGATGTGTCCAGACGTGCCAGCTATGGGTTATAGAGTCTCTGAATTGACGCCCGCATTAATTGATGATCAGTCATTAAAAGCATCTTCTGATATATTAGAAAATAATAGGGTTAAAATTTCTTTTAACGATAAAGGTCATATTGTTTCTATTTTAAATAAAGATATAGATCGTGAATTTATAGCAGAATCTTTAAGTGCTAATGTTATTAAGGTATTTCATGATGATGGCACAGCGTGGGATTTTGCGCCAGATTATAATAATTTTCAGCGAGGAGAGTTTGTATTAGAAAAAGTTACGGCACATATAGATGGACCTAAGGTTTCTGTAATCCAAGAATATACTTACGAAGGTTCTAATTTATTGCAAACAATTTCTCTAGTACAGGGTAGCGCAAGAGTAGATTTTGACACAATATTAAATTGGACTGGTGAAAATAAAATGATTCGTACGAGTTTTCCAACCAATATTATGAGCGAATATGCTACTTGTGAAATTCAATATGGCACATTAAATAGGCCAACTGGTAATAATACATCATTAGATATGGCTAAAGATGAAGTGCCTGTGCAAAAATATGTGGATTTATCTGATAATAGTTCAGGTATAGCATTGTTAAATGATTCAAAATATGGTTATAGGGTTAAAGATGGTATTTTGGATTTAAATTTATTGCGTTCTATGCCATATACTGGACCTATGATTTATAAAGATCAAGTAGGTAAAGATTTGTCGGGAAATTTTGGCGACCAAGGAGAACATAAATTTACATATTCTATCTATACTCATGCAGGTAATCATATTGCTGGAGATGTTGCGCGTGAAGCATTAAAACTTAATATTCCTTTAACATCTATGGCGATACCTAAGTCAAATGTTAGTTCATCTAATCAAATAGAACTGGAAAAATCTTATTTTAATGTTGATAAAAATAATATATTTATTGATGCTGTTAAACAATCAGAAGATACAGAAGGTAAGGTAGTAAGGATGTATGAGGCCTATGGAATGCCAACTAAAACGGTTTTATCTTTTGCTGATGATGTAAAAAAATTAAAATTGATTAATTTAATAGAGTGTGATATTAAAGAGTTAGAAATTATCGACAATCAAGTAGAATTGTTTTTTAAGCCCTTTGAAATTATATCAATTAAGCTTATATAAAATTTAACAACCCCATCGTTAGGTGGGGTTGTTAAATTTAAATTATATATTAGTTAAAAAATAACAGCCTATCATAAAAATTACAGAACCAATATGTTGTAAACTGATTAGGCTAGTTTGTAATTTAGAACAATATTTTGCTAATAATATGCCTGCAATATGCAATGTTATGGTTGAGCATATAAATCCAACAATATAAATAGTTGGACTTGTTAATGATGGTATTTCTATGCCATGCGCATATCCGTGGAATATTGCAAACATACTTACAATTGCTAAGGCTAGTGTACGTGGTATTAAAGTATGTTTAAAAATCATAATGCCTAAAGTTACAAGAGATAGAGCGATGCCAAGTTCTACTATAATCATAGGCGTTGAGAATATCCCCCAAATGCCACCTAGGCACATAAATACCACAAATGCTAATGGAAGTTTCCAAATAAAACCTTTTTTCATTTGATAACTTAGTATGCCCACGGCTAGCATGGCAATTAAATGATCTAATCCCAACAGAGGATGTAAAATTCCAGATGTTAAGCCAACTTGATGTGCCACATTATGCGCAAAACAACTAGATGACATGGTTATTAAAACAAAAGTGCAAAAGATTTTTAACATTATTTATCCTAAGAAATTAATTTGATTGTGTTATATGTAGGTATTTTTCAACAGTTTTATTAATTGTGAACTGCCATGATTCGCACACAAATGCATGACCAATGGATACTTCTAAGATATTTGGAACTTGCTCTAAAAAATATTGTAAATTTTCTAAACTTAAGTCGTGCCCAGCGTTTACACCTAGGCCTGCATCTTGTGCTGCTTTAGCTGTTGCTGCATAGTCCGTTGTAGAGGTTTCTTTTGCTGTTTTATAATTATGTGCATAACCTTCTGTATATAATTCTATTCTGTCAGCCCCTGTGGCTGCTGCATGAATGACTTGTAGAGGATCTGGGTCCAAAAATAATGAAACGCGCATACCGTGCAAGTGTAGTCTATCGACTATGCTTTTTAAAAAGGCTGCATTTTTTTGACAGTTCCAACCATGGTCAGAAGTAAGTTGTCCTGGTTCGTCAGGTACTAGCGTTACTTGGTGTGGTTTAATGGAGCATACCTCATCTAAAAAAGTTTGATTTGGATATCCTTCTACATTAAATTCAGCATGGTTATATTTTCTTACTAATTCATTAAGTATAGGTAAGTCGTCATAGCGGGCGTGGCGTTGATCAGGCCTAGGGTGAACCGTTATACCTTTGGCGCCACAGTTTAATATTTGTTTGCATAAGCTAGCCAAATTTGGTGTATCTGCTCCACGTGAGTTGCGTACTAAAGCAAATTTATTTACATTTACAGAAAAAGCTGTCTTCATAGTATCTCTTAAAAAAAATAATACCTAAATTGTATATTTAGCATTATTTTCTTCAAGCTATTAGCTTTTATTTCTTAACTTTTTTGTAAAGGCTTTATAATTGGTTCAGGCAAGCTACCATTTAATCGATGCTTTAATGCACAATATCTAGTTTGAGAATTGTCATTTTCGATTGCCATTTGCATAGCTTTTTTTGATCCAATTAGTATTACAGCCGAACGCCCTCTAGTTATAGCAGTGTATATTAAATTACGTTGTAGCATTACATAATGTTGTGTATGTAAGGGTATGACAACAACAGGGTATTCCGATCCTTGCGATTTATGAATAGTACATGCATAAGCTAGAGTTATTTGATCTAATTCGCTATAGTTGTATTCGATATTTTCACCGTCAAAGTTTATGATGATTTTTTTTTCATCAGCTAAATGATATTTAATAAAACCAATATCTCCATTAAAGATGTCCTTATCATAATTGTTTTGAGTTTGCATTACTTTATCGCCGACATAAAAACATTTCTGGGCATTTGTGATGGCGTCATTATGTTTGGGATTTAAGGTTTGTTGCAATGCGTTATTTAAAGCTATATTGCCGATGGGGGTGTGATTCATAGGTGTAAGCACTTGAATATCTGTTAAAGGGTTGTATTTGTATTTGTTTGGTAATCTCGTGCTTACAACATCTACCAATATTTTTGCTATTTCATGGGGTTCGTTGTTTTCTATAAAAAAGAAATCAGATTGTTGTGAATTATCTATAATTGGCAACAAGCCAGAGTTTATTCTATGCGCATTACTGATGATGAGCGATTTTGATTCTTGTCTAAAAATTTCTGTCAGTTGGCTAGTGCATATTGTTTGGGAATCTATTATATCTTTTAAGACAGAGCCTGGACCTACAGATGGTAATTGATCGACATCACCAACTAAAATTAAAGCTGCGTGTATTGGTATGGCACGCAATAAAAAATACATTAGATTAATATCTACCATAGATACCTCGTCAACTACTACGACATCGGTATTTAATGTGGATTGATTATTTTTTACAAATCCACCATTTGTGGGCTCGTATTCTAATAAGCGATGTATGGTTTTAGCAGTGTCTCCTGTGCTTTCTGATAGTCGTTTTGCAGCACGCCCAGTTGGAGCCGTGAGACTAACGCGTAAATCTTTTGCTTTTAATATGGCTACAAGGCTGTTGACTAGGGTAGTTTTGCCAACACCTGGTCCGCCTGTAATAACAAAAACTTTTGATGTTAAACCTTTGATTATTGCATCTTGCTGTGAAGGTGCTAATGGAAATCCCGTTTTTTTTTGAACCCAATTTAAAGCTTTTTGCGTATCTACTTGTCCTAATGGATGCTGGCCTTGATTGAGGCGTTTGAGCATTTGCGATGTGCCTAATTCTCCATAAAATAGTCCGTATGTATATATCCATATATCATTATCAATATCTTGTTGAATAAATATGTTGTTTGCTAGCTGTTCTTTTAGTGCTTTAGTTAAGCTATCTGCTTGTATATTTAATGTTTCTGTTGCATTGTTTAATAAAATTTGTTTTGGCACAGCACAGTGTCCGTTGAGGCTAAATTCTTCTAGTATATGCACTAATGCTGCCTTAGCTCTTAAAATTGAATTAACTCCTAAGCCTATACTTAAGGCGATATTATCAGCAGTTTTAAAACCTATTCCTTTAATATCACTATATAGACGATAGGGGTTTTGTCTGATAATGTTTATGGTGTCGTTGCCATATGTTTTGTAAATATTGGCTGCTCGTGTCGAGCCGATATTATGTTTTTGTAAAAACAGCATAGTTTCGCGCATAGCTGAATGAGATTGCCAAGAAGAGCATATTTTAGTTAATTTATTTTTACCTATTCCATCGACTTCTTTTAAGCGTTCTGGGTGATTATCTAAAATATCAAACGTTTCTTTGCCAAAATGTTTAACAATGCGCCAAGCAAATTTTGGTCCTATTCCCTCAATTACTCCGCTAGCTAAATATTTACATATATTATCTAAATTCGATGGAGCGGTTAATTGGATTGAAATAGCTTTTAATTGTCTACCATAGGTTTTGTTTTCAATCCAATTGCCTGTTGCAATGCAACTTTCGCCAATAGCTACACTGATAACTTTGCCAACAACACAGATTTTTTTTTGTTCATCATTTATAATTTGTAAAACACAAAAGCCGGTATCTTGATTATGAAAGGTAATATGTTCTACACTACCGTTTACGGTTTCCATATTTTAATCATTTTTCAGAATCAATTACTTTAAGAACACGGTCACTTTCTTCCATGGCTGTTTTTGTAAAATCTCCCATCCATGTGGCAGTATCTTTGAACTTGTTTATAAACTCATCACGTTTTTTTGCTTCAATATCACTACAAGCATCGTCTATATGGTTGACAAAGGAGCGTATCATTTTTAGACGATCTTCATCGGCCATAATAATATCAGCATATAATTCAGGGCTTTGAGAAAATATTCTACCCATCATATCCATTTCTAGGCGATAAATAGGGCTAGCAATTTTGCGTGTGGTTTTTAAGTCAATGCCTTCTTTATGTAAAAATGTTCCCAAACAATATGCACTAAAATGTTTTAATGCTTGTATTATTGTCATAAACTGATCGTGTATTTTGGCTTCCATCTCTACCATGGTAAAGCCCGCACACTCAAAAGCGTCAATTATCCATTGGCTTTTGGTATGATGGCGTCCTGGGCAATGAACAATAACTTGATTGTGAGGATCTGTAATTGAAGGTCCAAAAACGGGGTGCAAGCCTATTACTGCTCCGGTATGTGCTTTGCACATCTGTTGGACAGGTTGTTGTTTGATGCTTGTAATATCACTTAAAATTGTTTGCGAACCAATTTGTTTGGCAACTTTTTTTATAGTGTCTGCTGTAGCGTCAATTGGCACCGAAATAATAACTAAATCAGCATCTTTTAATTTATGACAGTTTTCTTGCCAATCGGCTCGTCCTATTGCCATCACGGAATGACCGACACTTTTGAGGTGTTTAGAGCATAATTGTCCCATGCCACCACGTCCACCGACTATTATTATATTTTTAGCATTTGACTTGTGCATAAATACCAGAAATAACAATCCCCAATCCAAAAATTAGCTCGCTAAAGGCTATTTTATATATATTAATATCCATAGGCATATTTTTAAACATATATTCTTTTACAAATTTATGATTAATTAAGGAAAAAACCCCATCTACAATCATTAAAGTGCCGATAAACATTGCTGTCCAAATCATTTTTTTATTATACAATATTTGTGTTAATCTTCATCTTTTTTATGGGTCAAAATGCAATCAAAAAATTTATATAATTTTTTTAAAATAATAGCTATTTTTATATTTTCTGTGTGTGTTGTAACTATAATTTTTTTTGCTAGTGGCTGTCCATTAACTCAGACGGCTCAATGTATTTTTAAACCGTAAGCATAAATATTAATAATGATTTATATAAAAGATTTTATTTTAAATTTTTGGATTTTATCATCTCAAATGGCGCCATACTTGCTATTGGGTTTTATTATTGCAGGTATTTTAAGGGCGTATATTAGCGATGCATTGATTGAACAGCATTTATGGTCTAATACTTTAACGGGCATTATTAAAGCCAGTTTATTGGGTATACCATTGCCTTTATGCTCATGTGGAGTTATACCAGTTGCTACGTCTTTGTATAAACAGGGGGCTAGTAGGGGGGCTACGGTTTCTTTTTTAATATCAACACCGCAGACAGGTGCTGATAACTTAATGATTACATGGTCATTTTTTGGACCTTTTTTTGCAATTTATCGCATTTGTGTTTCTTTTGTGTCAGGGATTTTAGGTGGTGTATTAGTTAGTAATTTTGTAACTGGAGTATCGCCAAGTATACCTGTTAATCGTTCAATACCAAGATCTGTACCTCGCTGGAAAGCCTTTAAAAAAACTGCTTTGATTGATTTGCCTAGAGATATAGGCAAAGCTTTATTAGTGGGTTTAATTATAGGAGCTTTTATTTCGATGTTATTATCGCCCGGTCAACTGGATGGAACTATGTCCAATTGGACTGGTATGTTATTAGCTTTAATAATTGGTTTACCCCTATATGTGTGTGCAACAGGCTCTGTGCCTATTGCTGCAGCTTTAGTGGGGGCTGGGTTATCGCCAGGCGCTGCTTTAGTCTTTTTAATGACAGGTCCTGCAACAAATATCACAACAATTGCAACTATTACAGTAACTCTTGGTAAACGCACGGCATTGATTTATTTGGCAACAATATCGGCTATAGCATTGTTGTCTGGTTTATTATTTGATTGGTTTTTATCGAGTGTTAATAATTTAACTGTCTTACCTGATTTTCATAAAACAGATGTAAGTGTTTTAGGTGGTACTTCGGCAATATTTCTATTTTCATTATTAATGGCAAATATTTTATTTAGAAATAAGGCTAAATTAGAATGTTGTAAAAAAGAGCCGGTTGTAAAAAAAGAAGATAAAAAAATGCCTAAACGCTATAAAAAAATCAAAATTTATATAGATGGTATGCAATGTGAAGGTTGTGCAAATTCAATTGAGCGCGTTATAAGAGGTATTAAAGAAGTTCATGAAGTAGACGTTAATTTTGATTCATCATCAGCTAAGATAAAAGCTAAATGCAAGTCATCAGTTTTGATTAAAGCTATTGAGGATTTGGGATACGAAGCAAGAATATAGTCTAAAACGTGCTAAAGTAATTACAATAATTATTTGGTATGGACTTATCTAATACCATATTAAGTGTGTTAAAGTTGTTATAAAATGTGTAATAGACTATACCTGCTATAGAAATAAATATTAATTCTAGCAAAAGTGACATATGATTAATAATGTATCAAGGTCATGATATGGCTGATGTACAGGTATAATTTTGCATAAAAAAAGGGTGCCATTTTATTAGCACCCTTTTTTATAGTTTAAGAAAAAGAAAAATTATTCTTCAATTTTTCCTGATTTCAAACGTGCTTTATAGATCTTTTGTAATTCTTTAAGGTCTTGCATCACTTCGAAACTACCATGCCAATGTGCATAATCTGGACCACCCATCATGGCACCCATACGCATACGACGACCTTCATGGTGCCATAAGTGATAGAATGTTTTTTGAAAAGGATCAGACCAAGGATCTTTCATTAGTAGACCTTTAGCTTTTAATTCGTCATACATCTTTTTGGCTGGTGCCCAGTATGCTTCATTGTAAAGGTTCACCATACCATCAGCTCTAGTAAAGAAGTTGTTTACCATATTAGATGAGTGGCAATTAGTGCAAACTTCTTTCATTTCTGCACGACCTTTTATGCCATCCCCAAACCACATATTGATTGGGTCGTTACTATTGCGAACTTTAGAAACTTTAGCCCATAAATTCCAGTGTAAACGTTTTGAAACATTATGAGTTGTTTTTACTTTACCGATGCCAGACATATGACAGGTGGTACAAGTAGGGGCGCGATAGTCGCCTGGTTGCCAAGCACCTGCTGGAGCATCCCATTTATACTGATGACCTTCTGTTCTAAAAATTTGTCCGTGTTTAGACGATACAAAAATTTCATAATTTGGATGATCAGGTCCTAGATGACAACTTGCACAAGCTTCTGGTTTCCGAGCTTCGGCAATATCAAATTTATGGCGTGTATGGCATACTGTACAGTTTCCTATTGAACCATCAGGCCATAGAGTACCAATGCCAGAGCTTGGCCATGTACCTGCTGTAGGACGTTTAGTTTTAGGGTCGATTTTAACTACACTACCATGACATTGAGCACAGCCGTTTTGATCGACAGCATCTTTAAATTTAGGATGGTTTTGTCCTTCATGGTATTTCATTAATTTTTGCATACCTTCTTTGCTATCAACCTGTATGCGAGCTCTAATATGTCCAGAGTTTTTAAACTCATGAGCTTCGGCAGGGTGACATTTGCTACATGTAGCAGGTGTTACTATAGGTGATATAAAAGTATTGGTACCTTTAACGCCTTCA
>JAMOSO010000032.1 GCA_027063065.1 Planctomycetota bacterium
AATATCAAAGGGTATTATATTGCCGTCAATTATAATACTACTTAATACAGCTCTTAAATCAGAATTGTTCTCTAAATTTTTATACATATCATCAAAATTTGTAGTTGTATAATTACCGTCAATTAAATACTTATAAGCTTTATCTATATCGTCTATGCACCAGTTTGCACTGTGGCGTTGGATTTGGTTTTCATCTATAAGGGCGCACATTTTACTAACTAAAAATGGGTTGCCAGAAGTATAATAATACAACCTTTGGGATAAATCTTTAACTGGCATTTTTAAATTATGCTCTTGGGCATAATCTTCTAACATAGGTTTTATTTCTTGTTGGGTAAAAGCAAAATCAATACTTAAATCCTCGGCTATATTCCAAGGACTATTTAATTTTTGCTCTTCATCGGGACGCAATTTTAACTTTAATGTTTTTACATCGTGAACGCCTAATAAAACCACAGAATGAAAAGTTATATCTTGTTGACGTGAAGCATCTAAATATTTGTCGCGAAGCATTGCTATAAAATTTATAAATACTTGATTATTACTAGCCTTGTCAACTTCATCAATAAGCAAAACTACTTTCTTTTTTATTTTTAAAATCCAATTACATATCCAATGGGAAAGCTGTTTAAAACTTACTATGCCTTTAGCTTCATCTTCAAAATATTTTGCTAATTCTGCATTTTTTAAATAAAAACTTTTAGCAAATAATTCTAAAATAGATTTGCTCATATTAGATTCTGATTCAAATGGAGTATCACCAATGCCTTCAAAACTACAAGATATTAGCAAATAATCATCATCAAAAGATTTGGACAACAAATATTGCATTGTTGTTTTACCATACTGACGTGGAAAGTTTATTGCATAATAACTACCATTTTCAATAAGTGTTTTACACCTATTAAATTTAGCCGATACATCACACATATAATGTTTATCAACTATGCACAAACCTGTAGTATTAAATCTTTTCATAAAGTTATTTTTTATTGGAAGAAAAACGTAGCAAAACATCAATTTTATTGCATAACATCTTATTTACAATAGATTTATACAATTATGTTTTTAGCGAGCCTGTCTTTTTTTGACAAAATTGGCTCAGCATTGTCTATCAACGGCCATGCAATATTTATTATTGAATCGTTATAAGCTATAGATTTTTCGTATTCTGGATAATAGTAATCCGTACACTGATAAAGAAATTCTGCCCTATCACTTAACACATAAAAACCATGGGCATAACCTGGAGCAATCCAAAACATTTTTTTATTTTCAGCAGAAATCTCAATACCAACCCATTGACAAAATGTTGGTGATTGCGGATCAATATCAACAGCCACATCATAAACACAGCCACTTAGAACAGAAATCAACTTACCCTGTGGATGTTTATATTGATAATGAAGCCCGCGCAATACTCCTTGCTTAGATGAACTACGATTGACTTGTACAAATTTAGTGGCAATATTATTTTGATTAAATAAATTAGCCCTGAATGATTCGAAAAAATAACCCCTTTCATCTTTATGAATTATAGGTTTAATAATTTTTACACCTGTAAGTTTTGTATCGATGAATTTCATTTTATTAGATTTCTAAGATATTGACCATATCCACTTGCTTCTAATTTATCTGCTTGTTGCAATAATTTTTCTGCATCAATAAATTTATTTGTATAGGCTATTTCTTCTAAACAAGCAACCTTTAAACCTTGGCGTTGTTCTATAATCCTAAAAAAATCTGAAGCGTCCAATAAGGAATTCACCGTACCGGTATCTAGCCATGCACAACCACGCCCCAATTTTTGAACAGTTAAGTTATCCGCTTTTAAATACGCCTCTATAACTGATGTTATTTCTAGCTCGCCCCGCTGAGATGGTTTCACTGTTTTAGCAATACTAATTACTTTATTATCAAAAAAATATAGTCCTGTAACAGCGTAAGGACTTTGGGGCTTTTGAGGTTTCTCTACGATAGATAAAGGCTTATCGTACTTATCTAAATTAACTACACCATAGTGTTGAGGATTTTTAACAAAAGAAGTAAAAATGGTAGCCCCTTTTTTAAGTTGTACCGCTTTTTGCAAAGCATCTTGCAAACCTTGCCAATAAAAAATATTATCACCCAAAATTAGAGCAACATTATCGTCACCTATAAATTGCTCGCCTATTATAAATGCTTGGGCTAAACCATCTGGAGAAGCTTGCTCAGCATATTGTAATGAGATACCCCATTGGGAACCGTCTCCCAATAACTGTTTAAAATTATTTTGTTCATAAGGTGTTGTAATAATTAAAATATCACGAATTCCACCCAACATTAAAACCGACAGTGGATAATAAATCATCGGTTTATCATAAATCGGTAAAAGCTGTTTTGAAGTTGCAATTGTTAAAGGATGTAAACGACTGCCCGTGCCACCAGCTAAGATAATACCCTTCCAGCTCATAACTTACCTTTTCTATCTAATAGACAGTTATTTTTAGATTGAATTATTTTACACCAGCTTAAATTTTGCAAATACCATTTAACTGTTTTACGCATACCCGTTTCAAAATTTTCTTCTGCTTGCCAGTGTAAATCTTGTTTTATTTTTGTAGCATCAATAGCATAGCGCATATCATGTCCTGGTCTATCGCCAACATATTTTATTTGTTTGGCATAACTATTTTTTTTAGGTACAAGCTCGTCTAATAAATCGCATATCTTATTAACTACTTCTATATTTTGCCTTTCATTATTACCACCAATATTATATGTTTGACCCAATTTACCTTTGCAAAAAACTAAATATAAAGCCTTAACATGATCATCGACATATAACCAATCCCTTACCTGCTTACCATCACCATAAACTGGCAAATCACGTCCGTCTAATGCATTTAAAATAATTAAAGGAATTAACTTTTCAGGATATTGATATGCCCCATAGTTGTTAGAACAATTTGTAATAACTGTTGGAAACCCATAAGTACGGAACCAAGCCTGTACCAAATAATCAGCCGATGCTTTAGATGCCGAATACGGCGAACTTGGATCGTATGGTGAAGATTCTGAAAACAATCCCTCTGAAGGCAAGCTTCCGTAAACTTCATCAGTAGAAATATGATGAAACCTAAAAATATTTTTTTGTGATATGGAAAGACCCCTATAATATTTATTGGCGCATTGCAATAAAACGGCAGTACCTACTATATTTGTATGTACAAAACCCAATGGATTATCTATTGAATTATCCACATGACTTTCGGCCGCTAAATGCATTATGCCGATGGGTTGATATTTTATTAAAATATCACTTACTAAAATCTCATCACAAATATCACCTTGTATAAAAGTTAATTTATCTGAACTTTCAAACTCACCAAATGATTCTACATTACCCGCATAAGTTAATTTATCTAAAACTATTAAATTGTAATCTGTATGGGTAATTAAATAACGCACTAAAGCAGAACCAATAAATCCCGCTCCACCAGTTATTAAAATTGCATCTTGCATCATAAACACTTAAAGCATGTCAGAAAAAACATTTGAATTTTTAACAGCATCAATTAATACTGGTTTAATATCATCTAATTTTGTACTGGTTAAACCCAACTTCTTTAAAACATCACTTTCAATAGGTTTGGCGTCAGGATTAAGACCCGCACTTAAACCATCCATTTCTTTAGATAAAGAATTGGCAACATTCACAATGTAAGGGATATCCGTATGTGCTTGCAATGGATTATTACAATACAACGCTGCCTCAATTAAAGATTCTGGCAATTGCCACTTGTCTAATAAACAAGCGCCTACTTCTTGCTGTGTAATCCCAAAATTAGCGGTTTCGCTTTCTACAAAAGAAGAGTCTGATTTTTTCATCAACTTTATCATTGTTTCAGCATCATGTAAAAAAAACACCACACGGCCAATATCATGAAGCAAACCAGAGATAAAAGCCTCTTCGGCCTGAGATGGACAAACCTTAACACCAATAGCTTTTGACAGCGCCCCTGTTGTAATACTGTGTTCCCAAAGAGGTTTAAGAGCTTTTGATGTTAAATTATCAAACAAAAAGGCACTTAAAGCAATATTGCGAACCGTGTTAAAACCCAAAATAACAACGGCGTGAGTCACTGATGAAATATTGCGAGAAAACCCATAAAAACTACTATTAACTATCTTTAACATTTTAGATGTCAAAGATATGTCAGAAGATATAACCTTATTTAAATCATCTGCTGTTGAATAAGGATCGTCAATAAGAGCATTAATTTTAATAATAATATCAGGTAATGTGGGCAAATGTTCAGTAGTATCCACTATACTTTGGGCTTGTTTTTTATGCTCCACTTTTACCTTTCAATCAGTTTTTTAATCAATTTTCAATCAAAATTCTTTCAATCTCTGCCAATGCCTCTGGCAATTTTTCTGGAGATCGACCACCTGCTTGAGCAACGTTATCACGACCACCGCCACCACCACCCACAATTTTAGCAGTACGCTTAATAATATCACCAGCTTTAATGCCTTTTGATATTAAATCCTTAGTTACATAACAAGCTAATCCAACTTTTTTACCATCGACAGCACCTAAAAGAACCACACCACTTTCAACCGTTTTTTTATAACCATCTAACATTGTCATAAGCTCTTTACCACCGACACCTTCAAAACTATTGGTTAAATAAGGTATACCATTTATTTCTTGCATATTATTAGCTTGCTCAGCAGCGGATCTTGCAGCTTTTTCTTGTTTTAACATAGATACATCTTTAGCTAAACGTTTATTTTCGGCGAGAGTTGCGGATATATTTTTAACCAAATCAGTAGACGATGTATTTAAAATAACATTTAATTCTTTAATGATTTCTTGTTCTTTTTCTATAGCTTCCAAAGCTTTTAAGCCTGTTACTGCTTCTATGCGTCTAACACCCGCAGCCACGGACTGTTCGGATAAGATTTTTACCAAACCTATTTGAGCAATATCATCAACGTGTGTACCGCCACATAATTCCATAGAAAACCCATCGCCAACAGTTACAACCCTGACTTCATCGCCGTACTTTTCGCCAAATAATGCCTTGGCGCCATCGGCCTTAGCTTGGTCAATGCTTTTTATTTCTTTTTTTACACAAGCACCCGCAATAATTTTTTCATTCACTAAATGTGCAACCTTGGCTAACTCTTGCTGTGTAACAGCCTGAAAATGCGAAAAATCAAAACGCAAACCATCGGCAGTTACTTGCGAACCTGCCTGCTCGACATGACTGCCTAAAACTTTTCCTAATGCCCACTGCAACAAATGGGTAGCCGTGTGATTTTTATCTGTAGAGGCACGTCGCCATTCTTCAACGCTTAAATTATATGTTTGTCCAACACTTAATAAACCATCTTGTAAATCTACTGCATGAACCATAACATCCAACGTTTTTTGGGTATCAGTTACACAAGCTTTAATACCGTCGCTATTTATGCAACCTCTATCTCCTGCTTGACCTCCACTTTCACCATAAAAAGGCGTTTTATCAAAAACTATCAATGCTTTTTCGCCAGCATTTAATTTATTAACTAATTTATCGCCTTTTAAAATAGCTAAAATTGTACCTTGAGAATTTTTGGTTTCATAACCCACAAAATCAACCCGACCTGTAAAATCTTTTAACTGCTCCATTGGACCAGCAGCAAATACATCACCTTTCATAGACGAGCCGGCACGAGCTAACTCTTTTTGTTTTTGCATTTCAGCCTTAAAACCAGCCATATCTAAACTTAAATGAGCTTCCTTTAACAATTCTTCAGCTAATTCCACTGGAAACCCATAAGTATCATATAATACAAAAGCTGCTGATCCGCTTAATTCTGCCGAACCAGCTTTTTTGGTTTCATCAATTAAACGATCCAAGGTATTTAAACCCTGCTGTAAGGTAGCTTGAAATTTAATCTCTTCATTTTTAATAATTTTTTTAATTTTATCTTGGCGCTGTACAATATCAGGATAAATACCACCCATAATATCCACTACTTTATTCACCAAATTATACAGAATTGGTTTTTCAACACCCAAATTACGTGCATCTAAAGAAGCCCTCCTCAATAGGCGACGCACCACATAGCCTCGTCCTTCATTACCTGGCATAACACCATCAGCAATGCAAAAAGTTAATGCGCGGGTATGATCGGCAATACGTTTTAAACGACGATCATTTGCTGTAGAATCACCATATTTTATACCCGCCGTATCTGCCATAGCGGTCATTATAGGTATAAATAAATCCGTATCAAAATTAGTAGTAACCCCGTTTAAGACGGCAACCACACGCTCTAAACCCATACCAGTATCAATATTTGATTGTGGTAAAGGTTCTAAAACACCACCATCTTGACGGTTATATTGAGTAAAAACCAAATTCCAAATTTCAATATATCGATCACTATCATTAGTTACATCAGAATCATCACGACCATGTCCCGCAGTTGAACCTAAATCATAAAAAATCTCAGAACAAGGACCGCAAGGGCCATTTGGACCCTTGGAAGGTGCAGAAGCTGGCCAAAAATTATCTGCTTCACCTAATTTATATACCCTTGCAGGGTCTACACCAACTTCATTTACCCATATATTGTAAGCTTCTTCATCATTTTCAAATACACTAAAATATAAACGGGTCGGATCTATATTCAATTCTTTAGTTAAAAACTCATAAGCCCAAGTAATAGCTTGGCGTTTAAAATAATCACCAAAAGAAAAATTACCCAACATCTCAAAAAAAGTATGATGCCTTGCCGTTACACCAACATTTTCAATATCGCCAGTACGAATACATTTTTGACAAGTTGTAGCCATTGAATAAGTAATATTTTTACCCATAAATTGGTCTTTAAATTGATTCATACCCGCACCAGTAAATAATAATGTGGGGTCATTAGCTGGAACTAAAGAATCACTATTAACTATTTGTGAGCCCTTAGATTTAAAAAAATTTAAATATTTTTGACGTAAATCGGATGAATTCATAAAACATTCTCAAATGATGTAAAAAATAAAATTATACCATATTTAATAATTAGATAAAAACACAAAACTACTTGCTGGTGTCATCAAAAAATATAGCTTGATGTAATTCGTCTTCGATTGATTCTAAAATATCCTTATTATCAGCTAAAAACGCTTTGACATTTTCACGGCCTTGTCCAAGTTGGTTACCTTTGTAAGAAAACCAAGCTCCTGACTTATCCACAATAGCATGCTCTATAGCCAAATTTAATATATCACCAATTTTAGATATGCCCTCATTAAAGATGATTTCAAACTCAGCAACCTTAAATGGTGCAGCTAATTTGTTTTTTACAACCTTAACTTTTGTGCTATTGCCAACTATGTTATCACCTATTTTAATTTGACCTGTACGGCGTATATCCAAACGGACAGATGAATAAAATTTAAGAGCATTACCACCTGTGGTTGTCTCTGGAGAGCCAAACATAACACCTATTTTCATACGAATTTGATTGATAAATATTACTGTAGTTCTAGATTTATTAACCACTCCTGTTAGCTTGCGCAAAGCTTGACTCATCAACCTCGCTTGCTTACCGACATGATGATCACCCATATCACCTTCAATTTCTGCCTTGGGAACCAATGCTGCCACAGAGTCCACAACAATAATATCAACAGCATTAGAACGCACTAATAATTCCACAATATCCAAGGCTTCCTCGCCGTTACTTGGCTGAGACACCAACAAATCGTCTAAATTAACCCCTAATTTTTGAGCATAAGAAGGATCTAAAGCGTGTTCTGCATCCACAAAGGCAGCTACTCCACCTTCTTTTTGGGCATTTGCAATACAATGTAAAGTTAAAGTGGTTTTACCAGAGGATTCTGGACCATAAATCTCGGTTATACGTCCGCGTGGTACACCACCAATACCCAATGCTAAATCTATACTTAAACACCCTGTTGAAATCGTATCTATATCAAGTTTGGCATCACTACCTAAACGCATAATAGAACCCTTACCAAACTGACGCTCTATTTGTCCTACAGCCTGCTTAATAGCTGCCAAGCGTCCGCTATCTATCTTTGTCTCTGACATAATATCTCCATAAAAAACTGCAGTATAACAGGAGAACCATAAAACAAAAATAAGCTTTTATTGATTAAATTAATTAAAATCAGTATTATCTTGACAAACATTGACAACACGTTGCCAACGGAGAGAGCATGCCAACTGGAAAATTACTAAAAAAAGATTTAGATAGCTTTAAAGAAGCGCTATTAGAACGCCGCAATACCTTGGTAGGCGATGAAGCTAAAGTACATCATTCATCGATGAGTGATCGTCATAGTGACAGTCGTTTACCAGATGACAGTGCCGACAAAAGTGCCGAAGCTTATGATATAGATTTTGCGTTTTCACGTATGGAAAGCGTTGAAGAAGAAATTAAACTAATTGATGAGGCTCTTGTACGCATAGCTGATAAGCAATACGGCACTTGTATAGAATGTGATGCTTCAATACCAAAAAAACGCCTTAAAGCACTACCTTATGCTAAACGCTGTATATCATGTAAAGAACGTTTTGAAGTAGAAGGTGAATTAATTGACGATTAAAACATCGTGGCATATTAAAATTATAGGCCTGATTGTTACTATATGCATTATAGTAGATCAGGCCTCTAAAAGCCTTGCTTTTTATTACTTAACCCCGCCATTTAAATACTTATCAAATGGTACATACTCGTTACCAATAATAAATAATTATTTTGATTTAACCTGTAGTTTAAATACTGGCATAGCTTTTGGTATGGGGCAAAATTTAAATATCTTTTTTACAATATTTACCACAATCATTATTTTTAGTATGGGCTATTTTTATAAACAATTTGCCGTTGATAACATATCTACATACGGATTTTCTTTAATATTTGGTGGAGCCATTGGAAATCTTATCGATCGAATTTTTTATAATGCCGTGAGAGACTTTATAGACATTCATTACTATAATCATCATTGGCCTATTTTTAATATTGCCGACTCCTGCATATCAATTGGTGTAGGATTAATAATAATGTCTTCTTTTATACAAAATAAACAATAAGGAATAAAATGATTAAAACATTTACAAAAACACTTGTTATTTTATGCATAATAGCAAATTTAATCAGTAATTATGCAGTAGCGTTTAGTTCGCAAGATGCAAATTATCTAAATATCTTTAATGATATGCAAGCCAAAAACATCAAACTAAAACGTAGTGATATAACAAATATGCACGGTATTAAAGCTCAAGATGCTACTATGCAAATGCAACAAGATTTAAAACCACAAAATTTAGAAACATTATCTGAAATCAATAAAAACACCCCTGAAGCATCCAAAGACACAAGCAAAGCCCCTTCACAATTAGAAAAAACATATACAAAACTAATCAAAACTTATCTGCCTGAAATCATCAATCAAAACCAATCAAAAACAAAATTAAACTTAAATAACAATCAACAAAAAACACACCTAATATCTGATTTTTTAAATCGTATCATGCAAATAGAGCAAGGTATAGAAGACAGGCTAATATCACAAGCACAGGTCTCGTTGGCAATAGATAATTTTATAAAAATGATGCCAAATCAAATAAAAATACAAACAAAAACACAAACAAAAGACAACAATAAAAAAAATACCGAACTAGACCCGATATCCTCATTAACCACAGATTTTTTAATTAAAAGTTTATTTGCCAACAAAGATATTTTATCTTTGGCCCGTTTGAAATTAGCTATTAACAACTTTAATGCAACTGTAAAAAGTGATTTATTATACACTAAAAGTGACGACTATATTTTGCCTCAATATGGTTATGATTTATTTAGCTCCAACGCTGTTTATAAAGATAACTTTCAAGGGGTGATTGATGACTCTTATATTATTGGTCCTGGAGATAGTTTTTTAATCAATCTATGGGGAAGCGTAAACGATAACTATAATTTAGAAGTTTTAAGAGATGGTGTATTAGCATTATTGCCTATTGGAAAATTACAAGTTGGTGGGCTAAATTACAAAGAAGCAAAACAGCTTATAAATAATAGAATAAAAGCCTATTACAAAACATCCCCCCCCAATACCAGTGTAACATTGGGTGATATTAGAGGAATCACCGTATATATAACAGGAGAGGTTAATCATCCTGGCAGATATAATGTCAGTGCTAGACACACTGTAATGGCATTGCTATTTTTAGCTAAAGGCGTT
>JAMOSO010000033.1 GCA_027063065.1 Planctomycetota bacterium
AGCGGATAATTGCCTTTGCCATCCATACTGATTTTTGATTATATAAAGACTCTTCACGAGTTTTAGGTTTTCTATATATACTACTTCTAGAAATACCAAGCAAAGAAGCTTGAGATGTTTTAGTTATTTTAAACTTTGATGATTTATTTATCATTTGGTGCTTTATCGGGACTGGTAGGGCTCGAACACCTTGGATAAAAAATCCTTATCCATCTCTAAACTTGATTGTTATTTTTATCTAATAGGCTACCGCCTTTAGCAAATAATGTTGACGATTGCTCAGCTAGTTCACTTAATGTTTTTTGAACACTCAAAACTCCTAAGGCCACTTTAGTCTTAAATTCTGCTGAGTGTTGACGACGTTTTCTGGACATTTTCGACTTCTTTTATTCAAACATTATAGTCGATTTTTTTCTTAGCAACTGTCTATCTTTGGAGTTAGCACCTTCTCTATAATGTCAATAAGTATTGATAGACATCTTCTATTACATCTGCTGGTGTTGACGTTCCAGCGGTTATACCAACATGATTAACGCCTTTAAACCATGCGGGATTAACCTCGTCAGCACAAGCTACATGATATGCTTTTATGCCTTTTTTTTCGCACACTACTTTTAATTTCTTAGTATTACTAGAATTATGCCCACCTATCACAATCATAGCGTCAACTTGCGCGGCTAACTTATGCACTGCAGTTTGACGTTCTTTTGTAGGCTTACAAACAGTATCAACAAACAAAACATCAGTATGATTTTGCATTTTAATTAATGATACCAAATGTTCGACATGCTCAATAGGTTGAGTAGTTTGAGATACGATGCCAATTCTAGGATATTGCTTTAATAGTTCTGTCTCTTCAGCTGTACTTATAACCGCATAGGCTTTTAAATCCCCAACAATACCGCGTACTTCTACATGATTAGCTTGGCCAATTACTACTGGGAAATAACCCTTTTTAACAAAATCTTTTATTGTTCTATGTACGCGCATTACCAACGGACAACTGGCATCAATCACAGTAAAGCCTCGCTTAAGAGCTTTTTGCTTAACATAATCAGCTGCTCCATGCGCCGAAATAACAATCCTTGATGTAGTAATATTATCATCTAAATCTTTGGCTATCCTTACGCCTGCTTTTTCAAGCAAAGCAACTGTTTGTGGATTGTGCACTAATTCGCCTAATATGGTTTGATCACTGCGTATGTTATCGTCCGCCCCTAAAACCAATTCAATTGCCTCTTGCACTCCAAAACAAGTGCCTAAAGCATCTGCCTTTGTTACTTTCATAATGTTAGTCCAATTGGAACAACTTCGATATCAGGATTAAATTCATCGCGTAATACTCCGCGTATTGCATCTAAAGTGCCAGTTTGAGAGCTTGGACAACTCATGCAAGCACCCTCGTACTGAACCGTTAAAATATTATTTTCATAACCTAAAACTAATAAATCACCTCCATCAAATTGTAAAGCAGGTCTAATGCTTTTATCTAAAATTTCTTCTATTTTCAACAATACAGGTGACAATGTGGAACGGTCTGGCTTTGCGTTAGCATCAATAAAAGCAGGGTTATGATGAGGTAATTCTTCGCGGATAACATGTCTGATTGTACGAGTCATTTCATCCCATGGATAATCACCATTTTGCGTAACGGTTATAACATTCTCAAACAAATGTACTTGATCAACTCCATCAATTAAAATTAATCGCTGTGCCAAAGGTATATCCTCACAATCTATGGCACTGATAAAACTTACCTTTTCGCCGATACGAACATCTTCAGCTACTACAAATTTACGCGCACAAGGATTGGGAGTGCCTTGCACTATAATTTTTACTTCATTATTAAAATCTGACATAAATTACCTACAATAAAAAATCTTTTGCACGCTTAATACCATTAATTAAATTATCAATATCAATACGATTATTATAAAAAGCCATAGAAACACGAGTTGTACCTAAAATATTAAAATGATTCATAATAGGTTGACAACAATGATGCCCAGTACGACAAGCAACCCCTACCTGATCTAACATCTGGGCTAAATCATGAGGATGAATATTATCTAACACAAACGAAATAATAGAAGCTTTTTTTGGGGCTGTACCAATAATTTTAAGACCTTCTATTTTTAATAATTCTTTTGTAGCATATTTTAAAAGGTTGGTTTCATAATCTGCTATGGCATCAAAACCAATATCCAGTATATAGTCTATAGCAGTGCCTAAAGCAATAACTTGTGCAATTGGCGGTGTGCCAGCTTCTAAACGAGCTGGCAAATCTGCATAAGTAGTGCCTGCAAAACTGACCTTATCAATCATATCACCACCACCAATAAATGGCTGAAATTGCTCTAATATTTTTATGCGCCCATATAATACCCCTACCCCTGTAGGAGCTAGCAACTTATGACCAGAAAAAGCTAACATATCACAGTCTAAATCTTTGACATCAACTTTATTATGTGCTACTGCCTGAGCGGCATCAACAAGAGTAACAACATTATATTTTTTAGCTTCAGCAATCATTTTCTTTACGGGGTTAATTGTACCTAACGCATTAGAAGTATGCGTTATACTTAACAACTTAGTTTTGGAATTTAATAATTTTTGAAATTCAGCATAAACAATATCGCCGTGATTATCTATCGGTATAACCTTTAATATAGATCCAATTTTTTGGCAAAGCATCTGCCACGGTACAATATTAGAATGATGTTCCATCTCAGTTATAATTATTTCATCTCCAGCCTGCAAATTTACCTGAGCCCATCCTAACGCAACCATATTTAGCGCGCCTGTAGTACCTGAAGTAAAAATAATTTCTTCTGACAGGTTTGCATTTAAAAATTTTTGTACTTTTAAACGTGTATTTTCATAATCATTTGTAGCTTTTTCGCTCAAGGCATAAAGCCCGCGATGAATATTTGCAGTACCTATGCTATTGTAATTATTAACAGCATCTACAACGCTTTTAGGCTTTAATGTTGTTGCTCCTGAATCTAAATAACTTAATGGTTTTGAATTACATTTTTGATTTAAAATAACAAAATCTTGTCTAATTTTATCAATATTTAATTTATTCATTATTTGCACCCATCATTTTGTTTAGGGTAGGAAACGAACTGCGTAAATGTAATAAAAAGCGTTGTTTAATTGCTGAATTATCAATATTGTCTAATATATCTTCACCAAACCCTAATGCTAAAATATCCTTAGCTAATTTTGGTTCTATACCACGGCTTCGCAAATAAAACACCTCTTCTGGATTTAATTGTCCCAATGTAGCTCCATGCGTACAACTAACGTCATCTGCGCCTATTTCTAATTGAGGCTGTGCATTAACTTCAACATCGGAACTTAAAGGTAACGCCTTACTGATTTGATGCGCACTTGTACCTTGGGCAATTGGATCTATAAAAATTTTACCGTTAAATATGCCGACGGCCTCATCATCCAAAATAGTTTTATAAATTTGATTTGAAGTAGCATTGGCCGCCAAATGATTAACTGTTGTCTTTTGCACCATACTGCGTTTTAACCTACCCAAAGTTAGCCCATATAATTGTGCGTCTGCTCCTTCGCCGATTATTTCTATATCAATTTCACTTTTAATTAAATTGGCGCGGCGCGCAAATTGAAAATTTAATAATTTTGCATCACGCTCTAATTTTACCCTACTCAAGGCAAAATGATATGCCTTTGCACCCTCCATAATACTACGATAATAACCTACCTTAGCATTAGCTCCTAAATAAATATCACTAACAACATTTATAGTATATGGTTGCTTGTCTAATCCAACATAGCTTTCAATAATATCTACTTCTGCAGATTTACCTATTTTAATAATGTGCCTTGGAAACGAAGCAAATGAGCCACCACGCCCCGTTGCCACATGAATTATTTGCACAGACTTTTTTATTTTGGCATTTTTAGCAACTTCAACAATAACACCACGTTGAGTAAATGCTTTATTTAATGGTTCTAATGCATTAGTTGCATTAGTTGCTTTGGCCTCTAATTCTGGAGATATATTATCACCATTTTGCAATACATCAGCCAAATTACAAACCTCTATCCCCTTTGGTAAACCATCCAAATGCGAAAGTGTATTAGAAAAAACACCATCAATAAAAATCAGATTAATTGCATCGTTTAAAATATATGGCAATAAAGTAGCTATATTTAACTCTGGCATTAAATCAGTTAAAATAAAACTTTCTTTTTTAAACTCTGCCAAATTTATATAACGCCAATCCTCATCCTTGCGATTTGGATAACCATTAAAAGCATCCAAGCCAGATTGGCGATATTTACGCAACCATGTATATTCGTATTTTGAATATAAAGTATTAAAGGCTGTTGTAAAATTATCAGGCGTAACTACAGAAGTTGTCATTACGCACCTGCCTCGTTAATTATCCAATCAAAACCTTTTTTTTCTATTTCATAGGCTAAAGTTTTATCTCCAGATTTTATAATGCGACCTTTATATAAAACATGTATAAAATCTGGCACAATATAATCTAATAACCGCTGATAATGCGTAATCAATAATATTGCATTATCAGGTCGTTTTAAGTGCGTTACTCCTTCGCCAACAATACGTAAAGAATCCACATCTAAACCAGAATCAGTCTCATCTAAAATTGCCAATCGAGGATTTAATACGGCCATTTGCAAAATTTCATTACGTTTTTTTTCTCCACCAGAAAAATCTACATTTACATTGCGTTTTAAAAAAACAGAATCGATATTCAGCTCTTGCATTTTAGTTTTTAAATAAGCACTAAATTTAATTGAGTCTAACTCATCTGCACCTTGATGCTTACATATTGCATTAAAGGCCGTGCGTAAAAATAGTTCGTTATTAACACCTGGTATCTCTGTTGGATATTGCATCGCCAAAAAGATACCCTCTCTAGCACGTTCGTGAGCTTCTAAATCAAATAATTCTTTTTGCTTTAGATTAACTTCATATTGGGCAGAACCCTGCGTGATAGTATAATCATCATGACCTGCTAAGACTTTCGATAAGGTTGATTTACCAGAACCGTTAGGACCCATAATTGCATGAACTTCACCATCATTAATTTCTAAATTTATACCATTTAATATGGCAGTTCCATTAACCTCTGCATGTAAGTTTGTTATTTTTAGCATTATCCAACACTTCCTTCCAATTTCATTTCTAATAATTTAACTGCTTCAACCGAAAATTCTAATGGCAGTTCTTTAAATACTTCACGACAAAAACCATTTAAAAGTAAACCGATGGCTTCTTCTTCGTCGATGCCACGACTTTTTAAATAAAACAATTGTTCTCCACTTAATTTTGATGTAGTTGCCTCATGTTCAACATGGGCAGACTTATTTTTAATTTCAAAATACGGAAAAGTATTAGCCTGACATTTATTGCCAACCAACATAGAGTCGCACTGTGAATAATTGCGTGCCCCATCAGCCTTACTTGAAATCTTTACTAACCCACGATAATTATTTTTTGATTCATCACAAGAAATACCCTTTGAGATTATTTTACTGCGGGTATTTTTACCTAAATGAATCATCTTTGTGCCTGTATCTGCCTGCATTTTATTGTTTGTTAAAGCAACAGAATAAAACTCTGCGTTAGAATTATCACCCTTTAAAATACAACTTGGATATTTCCACGTTATCGCAGAACCAGCTTCAACTTGTGTCCAAGAAATATGCGATGAATTACCAGCACATAAACCACGTTTAGTTACAAAATTATAAATGCCACCATTACCATCTTCATCACCTGCATACCAATTTTGAACTGTTGAATACCTAACATCCGCATCTTTATGAGCATAAATTTCTACAACAGCGGCGTGCAGTTGATTGTCGTCTCGCTGAGGAGCTGTGCAACCTTCTAAATAATTAACAGTTGAACCCTCGTCGGCTATTAATAATGTACGTTCAAACTGACCTGTTTCAGCGGCATTAATGCGAAAATATGTGGATAAATCCAATGGGCAAGTTACTCCCTTAGGTATATAACAAAAAGAGCCATCACTAAATACTGCAGAATTTAATGCAGCATAAAAATTATCTGTATATGGCACTACAGTCCCTAAATACTGTTTAATTAAATCGGGGTGTTCTTTTACGGCTTCTGAAAAACTGCAAAAAATAATGCCGTATTTTGCTAATTCTTCACGGTGTGTAGTACCAACAGAAACAGAATCAAATACGGCATCTACTGCGACACCTGCCAAACGTTTTTGTTCGTTAAGAGGAATGCCAAGTTTTTCAAATGTTTTTAACAATTCTGGATCAACATCATCTAAACTATTAGGGGTGTTTTCTTTTGGGGCATTTTTTGGTGCACTATAATAACGCAAATTTTGAAAATCAATTTTGGGATATTCTACCCTTGCCCATGTTGGCTCAATTAAGCCTAACCAATGTCTAAATGCTTTTAAACGAAACTCTAGCAAAAATTCTGGCTCATTATTTTTAGCAGAAATTGCTCTTACTATATCTTCGTTTAATCCTTTTGGCAATTCATCTGCTTCAATATCAGTGCTAAAAGCATACTTACTATAATCATTTTTAAATTCTTGTTTGCTCATATTATATCTCTAATTTAACTAGGTTGTCATCACATTGTAGACTATCTTGATTATTAACTAACTCGCTTATTTTTATTTTAGCAAATAACTGTGTTACTTTTTGGGAGAGTTTTGCAGCTGGATCTAAAACTTGACAATTTTCAACACTGTCACACGCTATTAATTTTGCACGTAAACACTTAGCCATTTCAATTGGACCTAAAACTGCTTCGCTAAGTTCTAAAAAAGTAATAGTATTTAAATTAACTTGTAAAGAATAACCACCGCCTACCCCACGTGCTGAATGCAACCAACCTTTTTGAGCCATCTGTTGCATAGCTCTACTTGTAGCATCAAATGGAGTATTATGAATATTACATATTTCACGTGCCGATGCTTTATGGCCTATTTTGTGCGAAGCAAAATACCCAAGAACATAAAGGGCGTAGCTTATTTTTCTATCAATTTTAAACATATCAACACCTGTGTCTTACTGAACAATAAATCGGTCAAAATTATACTTATTTAATCACCAAAGACAACGAAATAGGTCTTTTTTTTACTTATTTAAATAAATAAGTAAAAAAAAGATTGGTTTATAAAAAATTAGTTTGTGATTCTGCTTTGATTAATGATTCTAACTTTAAAATAGCTTTTTCTAAATGTAAATCACCAAAGTTAAATTCAAAAAAATCTGGATTATTTTCTACAATTAAAATTAAGCGTTTAAATAAAGGCTCATTATCCTCTGCCAATAATAACAAATCCGATGGCAAGGCAAAATCTGGATAAGCATCATCGGGGTGTTTAACTTCTTGTCCAGAAAAATACAACCATAAATACCAAAAATAATCAGCTGGAAATCCTAAAGATGTGGCCATCTTTTTTAAAACATCTTTGTTGGGTTCGCAATTTTGTTTTATCTTAAAATTTAAATAATTACGTTTTGAAATTCGTGCTATTTTAGCCACTGCATCAGCATTGGGAAATGGCTTACCAATGCCAATCCTACTATCAATCATACGCTGTAAAAATTGTTTAAATTCTTTTATATTATTCATAGGTCTCCTCCATCTAAAATTTATTTTAATTTGTTTTTTAAAACAATCGAGCTTTTTAATAAAAAACCGAAATTAATTAAAATACAGGCGGACAATCTTTGCTTATTTTGTATAATCACAATTTTAGTTTAATCAAAAGTTGGAAAAATGCGCAGAAGTATAGTACACGAAGGATCTGGACAATTAACATACGAAATCAGAGAAATTGTTGCCGTAGCCCGTCACCTGCGTGATTTGGGACGTGAAATTATATGGGAAAACATCGGCGATCCCATGGCGAAGGGCGAAACTATCGAACCGTGGATAAAGCAAAGCATTATACAATTAACCAACCAAGATATTACTTGGGGATATGTGGATACCCAAGGTGTTTTGGAAAGTCGTCAATTTTTAGCTGATAAAGTAAACGAACGTGGTGGATGTCAAATAACGTCTGCGGATATTGTTTTTTTTAATGGACTAGGTGATGCTGTCAGTAAAATATTTGGATTTTTAAAACGTGAAGCACGCATCATAGGGCCTAGTCCTGCTTACTCCAGTCATTCATCGGCAGAAGCAGCACATTCTGGTTACAATCATTTAACATACGAATTAGACCCAAACAATGGATGGATGCCAGATTTAACCGACATCGAAAACAAAGTACGCTACAATGATTCCATCGCTGGTATTTTACTAATCAATCCAGACAACCCAACTGGAGCAGTATACCCTAGAGAAGTTCTTGAGGCTATTGTCGACATTGCAAGACGCTATGAAATTATTGTAATCTGTGATGAAATATATAGCCATATCGTTTATGGTGGTGCAGAAACTGTACACCTAAGCGAAGTAATTGGTGATGTGCCAGGCATTGCCTTACGTGGCATTTCAAAAGAATACCCATGGCCTGGTAGTCGTTGTGGCTGGATTGAAGTATTTAACCAAGACAAAAATCCAGATTTTGCCTCTTATATAAATAGTTTAATTAATGCTAAAATGCTAGAGGTTTGCTCTACCTCATTGCCACAATATTCCATACCTAAAATTATAGGTGATCCTAGATACACAGAACATCTAAACAATAGAAAAAAAATATTTGAATCCCGCGCTAAAGAAGCTGTAGCAATTTTAAATGCAGTAGAAGGTTTAAGCGTTGTAGAACCAAAAGGTGCATTTTATATGGCTGTGTTATTTGATGATGATATTTTAAATAAAAATCAATATTTAAAAATTGATAATCCTGAAATTAAAAATTATATAGAAAATTTAGTAAAAGATGTCGAAGTAGATAAACGCTTTGTTTATTACCTATTAGGTTCGCAAGGAATATGCGTTGTACCTTTAACGGGATTTTGTTGTAACCGCAAAGGTTTTCGGGTTACGTTATTAGAAGTAGACAATACAAAGCGTATTGCAACATGGCATAAAATAGCCAAAGCAACCAAAGAATACATAAATAGTTATAAACATTAAAGGAAATCAATATGCTTTTACCAAGTCTTGCCATTATTATTGGTTTAATTGCTTTAATGTGGAGTGCCGATCGTTTTGTAGAAGGTGCTTCAGCTACTGCCAAGCACTTGGGAATGTCCCCTTTTTTAATTGGTATGCTAATTATGGGTTTTGGCACCTCTGCCCCAGAAATGATTGTATCTGCTATGGCAGCTTTAAGCGGCAACCCTGAGCTAGCTCTTGGCAATGCCTATGGCTCTGATATAGCCAATATAGCTTTAGTCTTAGGCGTAACGGCTATTATTAACCCCATAGCCGTTGATAAAAATATTTTACGCAAAGATTTACCTATTTTAACTATAGTAACATTTATTGCAGGATATCAACTTTACGATGGGTATATTTCACAATTAGATGCTTTAATTTTGATGGGGATTTTTATTTTATTTATTGTATGGACTATAGTTAAAGCAAAAAATAAAGGTAAAGATAGTATCGATGAAGATGTTATACATCAGCTAGACGAAATACACTTAAGCTTAATAGCTGGTTTAATTTGGGTTATCATAGGATTAATTTTATTAGTTTTCAGTTCAAAAATCTTAGTATGGGG